>JARJMX020000187.1 GCA_029335925.2 Gammaproteobacteria bacterium | reverse complement strand
CTCGAGCACCCTGACCAGGGTGCGGCGGGTGCCGCGGTGGGTGGCCTCATCTTTGGTCTTGAGCGCGGGCTTGGAGAGCTCAAGGTACCAGTCGCAGAACTCGTTCCAGGTGAAGTCATACAGTGCCTGGGCGGCGAGGTCGAAGCGGTAAGACTCGAAGTAGCGGATGACATCCGCCTTAAGCCGTTGCAGCAGGCTGATGATCCAGCGGTCGGCCAAGGTCAGGGTCACTTCGCCTGTAGGCGCCCCGTCCTCGGGGCGAGCCGTGGCTGATCGTGGCGAGGGCGCAGCTCCTACGCCGCAGTCCTGCCCTTCGCACTGCATCAGCACGTAGCGGCTGGCGTTCCAGAGCTTGTTGCAGAAATTGCGGTAGCCCTCCACCCGTCCAAGATCGAAGCGGATATCCCGGCCGGTGGAGGCCAGCGCGGCGAAGGTGAAGCGCAGGGCATCGGTGCCGAAGGCGGGGATGCCGTCCGGGAACTCCTTGCGGGTGTCCTTCTCGATCTTGGCCGCCATCTTGGGCTGCATCAGGCCGCTGGTGCGTTTCTTGACTAGGGCTTCCAGATCGATGCCGTCGATCAGGTCGATCGGGTCCAGCACGTTGCCCTTGGACTTGGACATCTTCTGGCCCTGGGCATCGCGCACCAGACCGTGGACGTACACCTCGCGGAATGGCACGTCGCCCATGAAGTAATTGCCCATCATCACCATCCGGGCGACCCAGAAGAAGATGATGTCGAAGCCCGTGACCAACACACTGGTCGGGTAGAAGGTGGCAAGTTCCGCCGTTTTCTTCGGCCAGCCGAGGGTGGAGAACGGCCATAGGGCGGAGGAGAACCAGGTGTCGAGCACGTCGTTGTCCTGGCTTAGGACGAGGTCGGCGGGTAGGTTGTACTTGCTGCGCGCCTCATCCTCACTGCGGGCGACGAACACGTTGCCGGCACCGTCGTACCAGGCCGGAATCCGGTGGCCCCACCAGATCTGGCGACTGATGCACCAGTCCTGGATGTTGTTCAGCCACTGGAAGTAGGTGTTCTCCCAGTTCGAAGGCACGAACTTTACGCGGCCGTCATGCACGCAGGCGAGGGCCGGTTCGATGATGGCCTTCCTGCCGCCGGGACGGCCGTCGGGCTGCACCTCGCGGGTCAGATCGACAAACCACTGATCGGTCAGCATCGGCTCGATCACGCTGCCTGTGCGGTCGCCACGCGGCACCATCAGGGTGTGCGGCTTGATCTCGCCCAAAAGACCCAGCTCTCTTAGGTCGTGCACGATGACATCACGGGCCTCGAAGCGGTCGAGACCGCGGTATTTCTCAGGGATGAGGCCGAGGTCCGCCTCGCCGCCGATGACCTCGGCCTGGTCGCGGATGCGCGCATCGAAGGTCATGACGTTGATCATCGGCAGGCTGTGGCGCTGGCCGATGGCGTAGTCGTTGAAGTCGTGCGCCGGAGTGATCTTCACGCAACCGGTGCCGAAGGCCATGTCTACGTACTCATCGCCGATGATGGGAATCTCACGGCCGACCAGCGGCAGGCGCAAGGTTTTGCCGATCAGGTGCTTGTAGCGCTCATCCTTGGGGTTGACCGCCACCGCGGTGTCGCCGAGCATGGTCTCTGGGCGGGTGGTGGCGACAGTTAAGTACCCCGAGCCATCGGTCAATGGGTAGTGGAAATGCCACAGGTGACCCTGCTCCTCCTCGCTGATCACCTCCAAATCGGAGACAGCGGTATGCAGGACCGGGTCCCAGTTCACCAGGCGCTTGCCGCGGTAGATCAGGCCGTCGTCGTACAGGCGCACGAACACCTCCTTGACCGCATCGGACAGTCCCTCGTCCATGGTAAAGCGCTCGCGCGACCAGTCGGGCGAGGCGCCCAGACGGCGCATCTGGCGGGTGATGGTGCCGCCGGATTCGGCCTTCCACTGCCACACGCGCTTGATGAAAGCCTCACGTCCCAAGTCGCGACGGGTCAGTCCTTGCGCTGCAAGCTGGCGCTCGACCACCATCTGGGTGGCAATCCCTGCGTGGTCGGTGCCCGGTTGCCACAGGGTACGATCGCCTTTCATGCGATGGTAGCGGATCAGCGCATCCATGATCGTGTCCTGGAACGCATGCCCCATGTGCAGGCTGCCGGTCACGTTCGGCGGCGGCAGCATGATGCAGTAGGCGGGGCCATTCCCCTGTGGGGCAAAGTGGTTGGCGCGTTCCCACTCGGCGTACCAGCGGGCTTCGATCGCTTTCGGATCGTAGGTTTTTTCCATGACGGGCGTTCGGAGGCGTGAAAAAGATGGGGCATTATAGCTGGATGGGCATGAGCCGAGGGGCTGCGCACGGCCGTATGAGCAATCTTTTTAGGGCCCTCTTCCCTTATCTGCTGGTCGTCTTGCTTGTCCTTGCCGTCGAATGGCTCTTCGGCTGGGCGCGCCTGCTTGCGCCCTGGGCTGAGGTTTCCCCGGGTGGGCTGCTGGTTGCCGTCGCCCTGATGCTCGTGAGCTACATCCTCCGCGCCTGGCGGGTGGCGGACCATTTCGATCTTCGCGGTCGCTTCGGCGTGGTGCTCTCCCTGAATCTCCAGCACAACCTGTGGAACAACCTGCTGCCGATGCGGGCGGGGGAGCTGAGCTTTCCGATCCTGATGCGGCAGCGGTTTGGCACCGATCCGGCGCATGCGCTGGCGGGGCTGTTCTGGATCCGGCTGGTGGATGCGCAGGTGCTGGCGGCCCTGGCGCTGGGCCATCTGTTGTGGCGGGTGCAGGTGGAGGCGCTGGCCCTGGGGCTCGTGGGATTGGCCCTGGTGACGCCTTTCGTGTTCTGGTCGTTGCGTGGCTGGCTGGCGGCGCGGGTCGCGGGCACGGGGGAGGGCAAGCTTCGCAAGTGGCTCGCCAAGGCACTGGCCGGTCTGCCGCGCGATGCCGCGCATTTCGCCCGTGGCGTGCTGCTGACCTGGATGAACTGGCTCGTGAAACTGGCGGCGCTGGCGTGG
>JARJMX020000155.1 GCA_029335925.2 Gammaproteobacteria bacterium | reverse complement strand
TCAGCGCCGGCAGCTGCAGCAGCCCCGCCCCGCCACCCGCCAGGGCGGAGAGCAAATTAGCGGCTAAAGCCACAGTTATTAAAAGGATATGATCGAGCCATTCCATCGTGGACGTCTTCGTGCTTAACTTTCCTGAAGCATTTGTTGGGCTAGGGAGCAGATATGATGTTACTGAGCGCGGTGATCATGGGGGGAGTTCTAGCGCTGGCTGTGTCGGACGTGGATGCGGCTGAGCTTTACCGCTGGAAGGAGTCCGGAGGGGCCGTGGTGTATGCCGACATCCTGCCGCCGGACAAGGTGCGTGACGGACACGCGGTGCTCAACTCACAGGGGCGTGAAGTGCGCCAGTTGCCGCCGGAGCTGTCCCCCGAGGAGCGCGAGGCCCTGCGCCGCGAGGAGGCCCAGCGCGAGGCCTTGCGCCGCGAGGCGCAGAAGCAGGCCGAGCGCGATGCCATGTTGCTCAAGCTCTATGCCAGCGAGACCTCCATCCTTGAGGCCCGGGATGCACGGTTGGCGGCCCAGGATGCCCAGTGCAAGGTGCTGGAGCGTCAGCTGGATGATCAGCGTGCCCGCCTTGCGATGCTGGAGGAGCGCGAACCCGGCCATGCGGAGCTCCCCGAGCTGAAGCGCCGCATCGAGGAGGGGGAGCAGGCGATTGAGCGTTTGCAGCAGGAGCGCCAACGTACGGTCGAAGCCTTTGCCCAAGACCTTGCGCGTTGGCGCGCCCTCAAGCGTGTCTCCAGCAGCGCACCCCGCTCCCAGCTCAGCCCCTGATCAGGGTGCCCACGCCTTTGTCGGTCAAAAGCTCCAGCAGCACGGCGTGCGGCACGCGGCCGTCGATGATCTGCACGGTCTTCACCCCGCCGCGTACGGCATCCAGGGCGAACTCGATCTTCGGCAGCATGCCGCCATAGATGGTGCCGTCCTCGATCAGTCTGTCCACGTCACAGGCCGAGAGGCCGGTCAAAAGCTTGCCCTGCTTGTCGAGCACGCCCGGGGTATTGGTCAGCAGCAGCAGCTTTTCGGCCTTCAGCTCCTGGGCCAGCTTGCTCGCCACCACGTCGGCGTTGATGTTGTAGGCCGCGCCGTCTTCGCCCACACCCACCGGCGCGATGACGGGGATGAAGTCGAAGCGGTCCAGGGCCTCGACGATGGCCGGGTCGATGCGCTCCACTTCACCCACGTGGCCAAGGTCGATGATCTCCGGCTCGGCCATCTCCGGTGTCTGGCGGGTCATGTGCAACTTTTTGGCCCGCACCAGGCCCGCATCGCGCCCTGTGAGGCCCACCGCGCGCCCGCCGTGGCGGTTGATCAAGGCGACGATGTCCTTATTCACCAGGCCGCCGAGCACCATCTGCACCACGTCCATGGTCTCACGGTCGGTCACCCGCATGCCCTGGATGAACTCGCCCTTCTTGCCGATCTTCTCCAGCACCTGGTTGATCTGTGGCCCGCCGCCGTGCACTACCACCGGATTAAGACCGACCTGCTTGAGCAGCACGATGTCCTGGGCAAAGGCGTTCTGCAGCGCCTCATCCACCATGGCGTTGCCGCCGAACTTGATGACAATCGTCTTGTTGTGCAGACGCTGGATGTAAGGCAAGGCTTCGATCAGGACCTTGGCGGTGAGCTGAGCGGTGGAGTTGTCCATGATGTTCTCGCTAGGCAAGTGGGTTGGGAAGCGGCGGGGCCCAGGCGGGCCAGGCCTCGATCAGATGGGATTGTAACCGCGCGAGCCCCGCTTCGTCCTCGCCCTCCTCGATGCGCAGGGTGAGCAGCGGTTGGGTATTGAGGCGCGCACGAGGATGAAACCATCCAAGGCTTCTAGGCGAGGCCGGTCGATCCGCGCTCCCGCCCGCGAGCAACCCGTCAAGCAAGCCCGGGCAAGATCCGGGCTGCTTAAGCGGCCGTCATGCGCCACGACCAGCGATCGACGTCCCTCCGCGCGCATGGGGCAGGCGAAGGTGCAGCAGGCGGAAGAAGTCGTCGGTCGAGAAGTCGATGCCGACCCGCCCGCGCAGGTCGTAGGCGTGGTGCGGGCGGGAGGGATCGAGCATCGCTCTGCTCAGCCGCGGCCGGTGGAGCCGAAGCCTCCGACCCCTCGGTCCGTGGCCTCAAATCCATCGACCACTTCGAAGCGGGCCTGCACCACAGGTACGAACACCAGCTGCGCCATGCGTTCACCGACGGCGAGGGTGAACGAGGTCGAACCACGGTTCCACAGCGAGACGAACAGCTGACCCTGGTAGTCGGAGTCGATCAGGCCCACGAGGTTGCCGAGCACGATGCCGTGCTTGTGACCAAGCCCCGAGCGCGGGAGGATCACAGCGGCAAGGCCCGGATCGCCGATGTGGATGGCGATGCCGGTCGGCACGAGCTCCGTTTGTCCAGGGGCGAGGGTGAGCGGGGCATCAATACAGGCGCGCAGATCAAGCCCTGCCGAGCCAGCCGTGGCATACTCCGGCAGGGGGATCTCAGTACCCAGGCGCGGGTCAAGAATTTTGAGTTGGTTGGTATGCACGTGAGGCGATTCGCTGGTCGATGAGTACTATGAGCTGGCGTGCGAGCTGCCGCTTGTCCGCCACGGGCAGCACGGCCTGGCCGACGGCCCAGAGCACACTGAGGGCAATGTCCGACAGGTCGACGGCCAGCCCCTCCCCAACGCGATAGGCCGCGATCATGTCGAGGCGCTGCGGCCCGTCGTA
>JARJMX020000152.1 GCA_029335925.2 Gammaproteobacteria bacterium | reverse complement strand
AGATCATAGTGTGAGGCTGGGGCGTTTTGCACGAACTCGGCCGCATCCATAATGTGCACCGCAAGGCGCGGGTCCTTAGGCAGGCCGAGGGCCTCCCGCGCGGCCTGGACCACGGCAGGGCGCAGTTCTACCGCATCCAGCTCCAACTTGGGAAAGCTCGCCAGAAGGCGACGGGCCAGTGCCCCGCCGCCCATGCCGAGGATCAGGACGCGGCGGGGTTTGGGCTTCCACAGCAGGGTCAGCAGCATGTAGCGCAAATAGCTGAAGCAGAGGTGATTGCGATTGTGCGGCAAGACCCGGGTCTGTTCGATCGCGTTGCCAAGGCCCAGGACCAACCCTTCGGGGGTGCGCCAGACTTCGACCGGGCCGAAGTCGTCCTGGGCGGAGAAGATCAGTTGTCGGATTGAGTCACTCATGAGGTTCTTGTCGATGAAACATGCGCAGCGCTTTGCGCTCCTCGCCCTGCTGGCTCTGGCGGGCGCGGCCCAGGCCCAGTTCCATGTGGGCGACCGGGTCTTCATTCCCATGTATTCCGAGCACCTGCGCGAGGATGGCTATGCCACCGGCATCATCGAGGCGCTCGAGGGCGATCGGGCCGTGGTGATCATGCGCGAGCTGGTGCCAGGCAAGGGCAAGACCCTGTATGGCACCTGCCACCTTGGGGCGAACAGCCCATTATCAGGGGCGGAAGTGCTGTCCGACAACCCGGATGCCCCAATCCTGCGCAAGACCTTTGCGGTGGGCGAGCTCAAGGGCTGGCGCGAGGGCAAGGATGAATATCTCGAGCGCGAGAATGTCGGCACCATCTTCTACAAGTGGCTGGGCGATGGCATGGCCGTCACTCCGGAGCGTGCCCGCTTTGGTGCCGCCAAGGCCCGGAGTCTCGGCCTGGCGCGCGTGGGGCAAGCCCTTGAGCTTGCCGCGGTGCAGATCGAGAGCACGGGCGGCATGGGCTTTCCAGTGGGTGCGCAGCAGCTCTTGCAGGGGGCGCCGCGCGCGCTCGCGGCGGTGCTTGAGCAGGGGCGCAAGGACCCCGCAGCGGCCGAGGTCATGCGTGCCATCCTTGAAGGCCGCCAGCCGATGAACGGTGAAGACGTGCTCGGTATGGCCATGGCGAAGGTGTTGCTGACCGTGCGTGACTCTTGGGCGCGCCTGCCCAATGAGCTCGGCGGCACGGCCAAGGCCACGCAGTGGGGTGAGGCCAAGGCTATTGCCGAGGCCTATGTGGAGGCCCTGACCTGCGGTGGCAGCATGCCCTATGCCGGGCGGGATGCGGCGGCACTCAAGGCCGAGTTGGTGAAGGCATTGCAGGCGGGCCGCTGGCCGGAGTTGCCTGCGGGCGCGGTCAGCGGCCAGATGCGCAGCCCCTTCGAGGGACGGACCCAGCCGATCAGCGGGTGAGGTACATCGCAGCAGGGCGTCCCTCTACCGATGCTGCCGCTTTTCGTTGCGGCAGACCAGGCTGAGGGGGTGCTCCTATAGCTGGACACGTAAGAGGCCCGCCCCCAAGCCGATTGGAACCTCAGCCCTGGTATGGATGGCCGTGGGTGCGTTCGAAGGCCTGCTCGAACACCGCCTGCTTCTTTGCGCTGGCCTCTTTCTGGTACTTCGCCTTCCAGTCCTCGTACGGCATGCCGTAGGCCATCTTGCCTGATCCAGGATCAGTTCCACACGGCGCTCATTGGCGGCGGCAGCCTTGAGCCCCTTGGAAAGACGATTGCGGCAGAAACCGGCCAAGTTCATCAGGTCGATGTTCTGCACGTCCGTGCGTTCCTGCAGGTGGGCGATCAGGCGGCGGCAGGCCGCGGCCTCAAGCTCGGTGCGGGTTGGGTTGTCCATGGGGATCAGCCTCGGGATTCTTCGGGGGTGTGGGTCTTGAGCGTCACGGCGTGTAGTTCGCCGCTCGCGATCAGGTCGTTGAGCGCTGCCATCACTCTGCGATGCCGTTTGAGCAGCGGCTCACCGGCGAAACTCGCGCTCACCACGGTCAGGTTGAAGCTACAGCCCTCGCCGGAAGGGATGACCTCGGCGTCGGGGATGGCGGTCTGGATGCGCTGGATCAGGTCGTTCGGATTCATGGAGGGTTCACGGATCAGAGGGCATTACCGAGCGGCTCGCGCAGAAGCGCTCCACGCCAGCCTTGCAGGGTATCGAGCGCGGTTTGACCGCGCGCCAGGCGCTCCAGTTCGGCGCGCGAGAGCAAGAGGCTCGCGGGCAGGTCGAGCGTGGCGCTCAGTCGGTCGAGAACCGCGGTCAAGCGCTCGAAGCGAGCCCGCTCTTCGTCGCGCATCGGGGTCCAAGGAGGGGGAGGTGGGCGTTCGTCTGTCCGGGCTGCTTCGAGTGCCGCCATGATGTCCTCGGCGGCCCCGCGCAGGCCGGGGGACAGCCGCCCGCCGTGCAGCAGGGCGTGGATGTTCACGGGCGGGCGGCTGGCGAGCTGGAGCAGGGTGTCGTCGTCCATCACCCAGCGACGCGGGCGATCGAGGGCTTGGGCACGGCGCTCACGCCAGGCGGCGAGCTGGCGCAGGCGCGGGAAGGCCGCCGGAGGCAGGCGTTGCCAACCCTTGATGCGGCGCCAGGCTTCGAGTGGGTCCACGCTCCAGCGTGCGGGATCAAGCAGAGCTTCGCAGTCCTCCCGCAGCCACTCGAGCCGACCGAGGGCCATCAGGCGTGATTTCAGGATGGCGTGGGCCTCGGGCAGGTAGTGCACGTCCTCGAGCGCGTAGCGCAGCTGTTCGCGGCTTAAGGGGCGGCGCGACCAATCGGTGCGGCTGTGGGCTTTCTCCAGTTGCACGCCGAACAGGCGTTCGATGAGCACGGCATAGCCGATCTGCTCACCCAAGCCGCACAGGGCGGCAGCAATCTGGGTGTCGAACAGCGGAGCAGGCAGAATGCCAAGGCGCAGGTAGAGCGCTTCGAGGTCTTGGCTTGCAGCATGCAGGACCTTGGTCTGCGCTGGGTCGCTCAGCCGTTCGGTGAGCGGTTGCAGGTCTTCAAGCGCGAGGGGATCCACGCAGGCGGCGGTAGCACCGTTCGTCAGTTGCACAAGGCAGAGCTGCGGGCGGTAGGTGCGCTCGCGCAGGAACTCGGTGTCGAGGCCCAGCACGGAGGTGCCGACCAGTGCGGCGGTCAGCGCGTGCAGGTCACCGGGGGTGTCGATGATCGGGATCAACGCGGTCAGGGCAGGATGCGAGCCTTCTGGATCAGCACGGTTTCGCGCGGCACATCACCGCGAAAGGGGCCGCCGGGGCCGGTAGGCAGGCGCTGGATACGATCGACGACCTCCATGCCTGCAATGACCTTGCCGAACACCGTGTAGCCCCAACCCTGGGGGGTGGGGGCCTGGAAGTCCAGATAGGCGTTGTCCACCGTGTTGATGAAGAACTGCGCGGTAGCGCTGTGCGGGTTGCCAGTGCGGGCCATGGCGATGCTGCCGCGCACGTTCTTCAGACCATTGTTGGCCTCGTTCTGGATCGGGGCGCGGGTGGGCTTTTGCTGAAAATCCGCAGTGAACCCTCCGCCCTGGATCATGAAGTCCGGGATGACGCGATGAAAGATGGTGCCGTCGTAATGGCCCTCTCGCACATAGGTCAGGAAGTTCTCGACCGTTTTCGGGGCCTTGTCGGCGTCCAGCTCCAGGGTGATCTCGCCCTGGGAGGTCTCCAGCACGACCTTCGGGCCAGCCCAGGCGGGCAGGGTGAGGAGGGCGGTGAGAAGAAGGGGCAGGGCGCGAAACACAATCACTCCTCGCGGCGGACTTTTTCGAGACGCTCGTGCTTCTCCTGGGCTTCGATAGTCAGGGTAGCGATCGGGCGCGCTTCCAGGCGCTTGATCCCGATCTTCTCACCGGTCTCCTCGCAGTAGCCGTAGGTACCCTCGGCAATGCGTTTGAGGGCCTTATCGATCTTGTTGATCAGCTTGCGGTAACGGTCGCGGGTGCGCAGTTCCAGTGCGGCGTCCGATTCCAGCGTGGCGCGGTCGTTGATGTCCGGCTCCTGCCAGTTTTCTTCACGCAGGTGATTGAGCGTGGAGTCGGACTCCTCCATCAGCTCCTTCTTCCAGGCCAGCAGCTTGCGGCGGAAGTACTCCAGCTGCATGGGGTTCATGTATTCCTCGTCTTCCGAGGGACGGTAACCTTCAGGGAGTTCGATGCTCATGGCGAAGTGCTGCAATCGCTTAGAAAAGCCCGGAGTATAGGAAGGGGGACGTAGGGCCGCAAGCCGCACCGGGCACGTCGATTGTGGGGAGTCCGAACAGGTAGCCTTAGCCCCAGTTTATGCCGAGATCGGTCAGCATGCGCGCGGTTTCCTCATCCTCGATGAATTCGGCAATGGTGGTCAGGTTGATTGAACTTGTTTATTCCTGCGCGGGGTGCGACGGCCTGATAGCCGGGGAGAGGAGGTCGTCGCCGATGGCTTCGAGCTGATCGAGGGATTCGCTGAGCTTCTGCCGAGCAGGCCGCCTACTGTGGCTGCGCCAGCCATGGGGCGGTCAGGCGGGCCTGGATGCGCGCTCCGCCTTCCGGCGCGGCGGGTAAAAGGCGCAGGTTGTCAACCAGGATGGTCGGCGCACCCGGGCGGGCCTTGAGGTTGGCCTCCAAGGCGAGTCCGCTGCGCGCGTCGCCTTGGATCTGCCCGGCGAGTTCGAGCGGGCCGCCCTTGTCGTGCAGGCGACCGTGCAGTCGGCCGTCCACCACGTCGAACTCAGCGGCAAGATCGCCGAGGGCCAGCGCCTCGCCCAGCATGATCCTGGGCTGGAAGACTTCCAGGATGATCCCTTCGGCTTCGGCTAGCCCTCCTCGCCAGTCGGCCCGAGGGATGTGCAGACGTGCCTGGCCCGTGATGGGCAGGGGGAGGTGGCGGGCCAGCAGCGGGCTGTCGAGCGGGCCGCTCAGGGTGACGTCGTTCATGCGCAGGGTGCCGTTCCAGCCCAGCCGCAACTTACCCGCAGCCTGCCAGCCCTGATCTTCGGCTGCGATCACGGCGCCGAGCGCGCCCTGCCAGGGCCAGACGGGATGCAGTCGCCACTGCAGGTTGCGCAGGCTCTCGCCCTGGAGCCTGAGGGTTCCCGAGCCTGCCCACAGGCTGCCACGTACCTCCGTCAAGGGGGCACCGCTCCACGCCGCCACGCGCTGGGCGGGCAGGGTGAGCAGCAGGAAAAGCAGGTAGGACAGTAGGGCCAGCAGACCCCAGCCGAGCATGGGGCGAGTCATCCGGTTCCTCCGCGTTGCAGGGTGATCGAGGCGTTTACCCGCCCTGTCGTCACAGGGTCGATCTGGGCTTGAACGATCCGCAGCCCGTATTGTTGATCCAGTCGCTCGAGCAAGCGCATCAGGGCGTCCGCCGGGGCGTTTTCCAGCACCAGATGGACCCTGTTCGTACCTTCCGCTTCGCGGCGCTTGAGCGGCTCCAGCAGGCGCTGGTCGCGGGCCACGGCCTCGACAGCGGCCAGGGGGCTTTGCACACCTGCGGCAGCGCCCCCGGTCTTGGCGCGGCTGGCGAGCTGCTCAGCCAAGGCGCGCACCTCTGCATGCTGAGCGGCCATCTCGGCATGCGCCGTGCGGGCTGCCTTGCGCGCGGCCTCCAGCGGCTGCCAGACCAGTGCCCAGCCGAGCAGAAGGAGGGTGATGGCGGCACCAAGCAGAAGGATGCGGCGATCACGGGCACTCGTTTCTGCCCACCAGTTCCTGATGTCCTTCATGCCCGTTTTCCCTTTAGCCGCAGTCGGGCCGTGGCCTGCCCGTCTTCTACGCGTTGTTCCGTCAGCTCTGCCGAAACGCCTGGGAGCTTGCGCAGCGCCTCGAGCAGGGCTTCGAGGTTGCCGCCTTCCGCGGTGCTGAGTTGGACCTCGAGTG
>JARJMX020000149.1 GCA_029335925.2 Gammaproteobacteria bacterium | reverse complement strand
CCCCCCCCCCCCCCCCCCCCCCCCCCCCCCCCCCCCACCCCCCCCCCCCCCCCCCCCCCCCCCCCCCCCCCTCCCCCACCGCCCCCCCGCCCGCGCCCGCTCCCCCCACCCACACCCACTCCGGGTCGGCCCGCACGGAGTCCCACGGCCTGTACCTGGAGGGCCTGCGCTTCACCTTGGCGAGCCTCTACCAGGGCCTGTTCGGGGGCGTGCGACAAGACCTGGCGCAGGGCGTCAGCCAGCCCGATCCTATCCTCGGCCAGGACGAGGGCAGGAAGGCCAAGCAGCAGGATGACCAGGGCATGTCGGTTCATGTCCTGATGATGGCACGCGCAGGCTTAAAGCAAGCTGAATCCGTCGAGGCCCAATCGCCGCTTATGTACGATTTACCGCTCGCGGCGGGGGCGCTCTACATCCCTGCTATGAAACGCCACTTTAGGCACGAACCTTTGTTGGGTGGGTCAGGTGGCGTGACTGGCGTTCAAGGTCTGGCGTACGGGAACGGTATCTGGACGCACCCCGCGCCAGCGGTAGAAGCTCTCCGCCGCCTGCTCGACCAGCATCCCCAGCCCATCCAGCGCCAGCCGGGCGCCGTGGGCCTGGGCCCAGCACTGGAAGGGGGTGGGTTCTTGACCATAGGCCATGTCGTAAGCCACAGCTCCTTTCGCCAGCAGATCATCGGCTAAAGGCGGCCGCTCACCCGAGAGGCTGGCGGAGGTGCCGTTGATGATGAGATCAAACGACCCCATGAGGGCCTCGAGCCCGCAGCCGCGCACGGGCCCGAGGTCAGCGAAGTCGGCGGCGAGCTGCCGGGCCTTGTCGGCGGTACGATTGGCGATGACCAGCTCCCGCGGGCGCTCGGCCAAGAGAGGGGCGAGCACACCACGCACGGCCCCGCCGGCGCCGAGGATCAGTACGCGCTGGTCCTCAATCCGTACTCCGTGGCCGAGCAGATCACGCACCAGGCCCGCACCATCGGTATTGTCGCCCTCGATCGTCCCGTCCGGATGGAAGATGAGCGTGTTGACCGCCCCGGCACGGGCCGCGCGCTCGCTTAAGGTATCGCAGAGTTCAGCCGCCTGGAGTTTGAATGGCACGGTGACGTTCATCCCCCGCCCGCCTTCGGCACGAAAGCGGAGCACCGCTTCGCGGAAGCCATCCAATGGGGCGAGGATGCGCTCGTAGGTCATTGCCTGTCCGCTCTGCGCTGCAAACAAGGCGTGGATCCGGGGAGACTGGCTATGGGCGATGGGGTTGCCGATCACGGCATAGCGGTCGAGCATCATGAAGGACTCCACAAAAAACCCCGGCCAGGCCGGGGTGGTTTTTCCAGAAGAGACGGAAATTACTTGCCGCGGCCTTCGATCAGCTGGTGGATCATCGGCGCTAGGATCAGCTCCATGGCGAAGCCCATCTTGCCGCCCGGAACCACGATGGTGTTCGGGCGGGACATGAAGGAACCTGGGATCATGGACAGCAGGTAGGGGAAATCCGCGCGCTTCGGGTTGCGGAAGCGGATCACTACGAAGCTCTCGTCCGGGGTTGGAATATCACGGGCGATGAAGGGGTTGGAGGTGTCCACCGTGGCCACGCGCTGGAAGTTTATGTCGGTGCGCGAGAACTGCGGCGTGATGTAGTTGATGTAGTCCGGCATGCGGCGCAGGATGGTATCCACGATCGCCTCGGCGGAGTAGCCGCGCTCCTTGTTGTCGCGGTGGATCTTCTGGATCCACTCCAGGTTGACCACCGGCACCACGCCCACGCCCAGGTCGACGTACTGGGCCACGTCGACGCTGTCGGTCTTCACCAGACCGTGCAGCCCTTCATAAAACAAAAGGTCAGTGCCTTCGGGGATGTCTTCCCACGGAGTGAACTCCCCAGCCTTGAGATTGGTCCCCAGACGGGCGTTGTGCTCGGCGGCTTCCTCGTCGCTGTGCAGATAATAGCGCCTCTTGCCGGTGCCATTCTCGCTGTAGGACTTGAACAGTTCACAGAGCTTATCAAAGTGGTTGGCCTCCGGGCCGAAATGGCTGAAGTTTTTATTGCCTTGGGCCTCGGCTTTCTTCATCGCTTCGCGGAACTCAGCGCGGTTGAGGCTATGAAAGCTATCCCCCTCGATGATGGCGGGATGGATCTTTTCGCGGCGGAAGATTTGCTCGAAGGCGCGCTTGACGGTCGTGGTACCGGCGCCGGAGGAACCGGTCACCGCGACGATGGGATGCTTCTTGGACATGTCGTGTCTCCCAGGAATTGAAGGTAGTCGAAGGTGAAAAATCCGGCCGATTCTAAGTCCTTGTCACAGTCTTGACAAAAACCGGGACGTGCGGCCTGCGCTCAGGGCTTGCGTCGGTAGAGCAGATCCCATACGCCATGCCCAAGACGCAGCCCTCGGCGCTCGAACTTGGTCTCCGGGCGCCAGGCCGGCCGGACTGGGGCGAAGGCGCCTGGGCCGTTCACGTTTTCGAACGCGGGGGAGGACTCCAACACCTCGCGCATGTGCTCGGCGTAGTTCTCCCAGTCGGTCGCCAGGTGCCATAGCCCGCCCGGGCGCAGGCGCGAGGCGACCAGCTCAGCGAACGCTGGCTGCACGATGCGGCGCTTGTGATGGCGGCTCTTATGCCAGGGGTCGGGGAAGAACAGCAGCAAGCGGTCGAGGCTGGCCTCCGGGATGCGGTTTTTCAATAGCTCCACCGCATCCGTGTTGGCCACACGCACGTTGGTGAGTCCCTTCTTTTCGATAAGCTGCAGCAGGTGACCGACGCCGGGGCGGTGCACCTCGACGCCGATGAAGTTCAGCTCGGGGGCCGCCTCGGCCATCGCCGCGAGCGACTCGCCATTGCCGAAGCCGATCTCCAGCGTTACTAAGTGGTCATTACCGAACAGGACATGGAGGTCGATCGGCGCCTCGCCCGCAGGGATGCCAAAGCGCGGCAACAGCTCGTCCAGCGCGCGCTGCTGGCCGACCGTGAGGCGGCCCTCGCGGCGGACGAAGCTTTTGATGGTCCGCCGGTGGGGCGTGTGCTCGGCCGCCGCAGACATCAGAAGAATAGCCCGTCGGTGGGCGAGGAGGCGGAGGCGAAGCGGCGGCGCGGCATACGCCCAGCCTTGTAAGCCAGCCGCCCGGCAATGATGGCGTGCTTCATCGCCGTGGCCATCATCACCGGGTCCTTGGCTTCGGCGATGGCGGTGTTCATCAGCACACCGTCACAGCCGAGCTCCATGGCAATGGCGGCGTCCGAGGCGGTACCCACCCCTGCATCGACGATGATCGGCACCTTGGCATTCTCGACGATGGTGAGGATGTTGTACTTGTTCTGCACCCCAAGTCCCGAGCCGATGGGTGCGGCGAGCGGCATCACCGCCACGCAGCCGATCTCCTCCAGGCGTTTGGCGATGATGGGGTCATCGGAGGTGTAGACCATGACCTTGAAGCCATCCTTCACCAGGATCTCGGCGGCCTGCAAGGTGGCGGTGACGTCGGGGTAAAGGGTCTTGGGGTCACCCAGCACCTCCAGCTTGACCAGATCGTGGCCGTCCAAAAGCTCGCGCGCCAGGCGGCAGGTGCGCACTGCATCGTCCACGGTGTAGCAGCCTGCGGTGTTGGGCAGCAGGGTGTATTTCGAGGGTGGGAGCACATCCAGCAGGTTAGGCTCGTTCGGATTCTGCCCAAGATTCACCCGGCGCACTGCCACGGTGATGATCTCCGCCCCGGCAGCCTCGGTGGCCAGGCGGGTTTCCTCCATGTCCTTGTACTTGCCGGTGCCGGTGAGCAGGCGGGACTGGTAGGCGCGGCCGGCGATGATGAGCGGATCGTCGAAGGTGGTCATGCAGTGTTATCCTCAAGGGCATAAGGCAGGGGCAGGCGCACAAGCTTCGGGCCATCCACGGTGCCCAGATGCAGCGCACCTTCCGTCAGGGCGGGCAAGCGTACCACGGCAAGCAGCACGATGCCGCCGTCCGGGTGGGGCGCGGCGCGTACCACCGTGCCGACGGCAGCCTCTGGGTCGTCACCAAACACACCCTGGCCGGGCTGGGCGCTCTCCGCGGCTTTCGCCCGTAGCAAGGCCATGCGCCGATTGGGTTTACCCAGATAGTGCATGCGCGCCACCACCTCCTGACCGGGGTAGCAGCCCTTCTTGAAACTGACCCCGCCGACGCGATCGAGGTTCGCCATCTGTGGCACAAAGGCCTCCACGGTCTCGGGGTAGACCTCCGGCAGAGCGGCGAGGGTGTCCAGAAGCTCCCAGCATGCCGCGCCCGCCGGCACGGCATGCACGTCCAGCCGCTGCCAGAGTTTTTGCATCGGCTCCAGCTCGCCGTAAAGCTCAAAACGCGGACTGGGACCGTGGATGCGGAGCACAGTCACCCCACCGTCGGTGCATACATCGTCGCTGGCGACTGGCGGCTCGCCCCAAGCCTCGCGCAGCAAACCCTCCGCGCGCTCGCCGGAAAGGCCAAAGCGCACCAAGGCCTCGCCCGCAGACTCCAGGGCCACCTTGCTGCGTAGCACGTACATGCGCAGGCGCTTGAGGGTGGGTTCGACCAGCGGGCGGGGCAGGCTGAGGTAATACACCCCCTCGCGCCAAAACAGACGCATGATGGCCAACATGCGCCCCTTGGGGGTGTTCAGGCTGGTGAGCTGGCTGCGCGTGGCGCTCACCTGGCGTACGTCGTTGGAGAGCATGTTCTGCAGGAAGCTTTCCGCTTCCTCCCCCATCACCGCGATCAGCCCGCGGTGGCTGAGGTCGGCGATGATCTCGCCGGTGAGGCTTAAGGCAAGCTCCTGATCGGGGTTACCGAAATGGGCGACGCGGGTATTATCCGCATCCCACTCGGCGCCGCGCTGCTGCAGAAAGGTTTTCCACTCGGGTTTCATGAGGAGACTCCGGAAAGCGGTGCGATCTGGCGAGAGAGGATCGCTCGCAGCATCTTAATCTTAGCACCACGCCGGGCGGGTGAGGCCCGGCAGGATTAAACGATGCAAAAACACTCGCCCATTTTGCTCTTGCGGCCCCACCGCTCGTTTGCGCTGGTGGCGGGCATCCTGCTCATCCACGGGCTCGGATGTGTGGCGCCGTGGCTGTCGGCCCTTCCGTCACCCGTGGCCTTGGGCCTGAGCCTGAGCGTGCTGGTCAGCACCGCGCTTGCCCTGCGCGGCATACTCCCGGTGCGGGAGCTGCAATGGGGGGATGGGGCCACCTGGCACCTGATCCTCGCCAACGGCCAAGTGCGCCGGGCGTTGCTCGATGTGCAGGCCAGCCGCAGTCTGCCGTGGTGGGTGAGTCTGGCTTTCCGGCTGGAGAATGGGGAACGCTTGCATGTACCTCTGCCGCGCGATGCCCTGCCGCCGGATGACTTCCGTCGTCTGCGTGTGCGTCTGCGGGTGGAGGCGGGGGCCCTCGCAGGAAGCTCGCCCGGGGGCCGATGAAGCCGCGCCCGTTCGCGCCGAGGGCGGCGATCTTACAACGAGGGGTAGGAGGCCACTCCCCAGCCGATGGGCCGCGTTCGATCGTGGCGTGGTGTCATTCCCACGAGTGCAGAAGGCCCGCCCTCGGGCCGAGGCCCTACGCGGCCACGCCGGAATAAAACCGGTGCAGCCTCTCCACCTGTTCCACCAGGGCCTGTGGTGTGCCCTGGTTGTCGATCACCTCATCCGCGCGTGCAAGCCGGGCCTTGCGGCTGGCCTGGGCGGCGAGCATGGCGCGGGCTAGGGGTTCCTCCACCCCATCCCGCGTCATCAGTCGCTGAAGCTGGAGGTTTTCCGGCAGGTCCACCACCAGCACGCGGTCAAGCAGGCCATCGTAGGCCCCCGTCTCAACGAGCAGGGGAATGACCACCAGGGCATAAGTTGGGGGCGGGGCTTGCCTCTGCAGGGCTTGCAGGCGCTTTTCAACCTCCGCCCGAATACGGGGGTGAAGGATGGTTTCAAGCGTTTGGCGTGCGTTTGCATCGGTAAAGATGCACTGCCGCAGCCACGGGCGGTTGAGGGTGCCGTCTGGATTCAGGGCTTTAGGTCCGAAGTGATTGGCAATCTCCGCCAGCGCCGACTGGCCCGGGGCAACCAGTTCGCGCGCGATCAGGTCGGTGTCGAGGATGGGGACGCCGTGTGCGGCGAACAGGGTAGCGACGGTCGACTTGCCGCTCGCTACCCCGCCGCTCAGGCCGATGACAAGCATGGCTTAGGGGCGGATGCCGCCGCCAAGGTAGAGCGCGGTCAAGTCTTGTCCCCAGAAGAACCAGATCAGACCGGCGATGGCGAGGTAGGGCCCGAAGGGCAGCGGAGTGTTCTTGTCTCGTCCGCGCAGCAGCATCAGGCCGATGCCGATGATGACCCCGACGAGGCTGGAGAGCAGGATGATCCCCGGCAGGGCCTGCCAGCCCATCCACGCCCCAAGTGCGCCCAGGAACTTGAAGTCGCCATACCCCATCCCCTCCTTGCCGGTGAGCAGGCGAAAGCTGTGGTACACCGCCCACAAGGCCAGATACCCTGCGGCTGCACCGATCACCGCATCCGGCAAGGACGCGAACATGCCGCCCACATTGAGCAGCAGCCCCAACCACAAGAGCGGCAGGGTGAGCTGATCCGGCAGGAGCATGGTGTTGAGGTCGATGACTGTTAGCGTCAGCAGCGCCCAGACAAACAGTAAGGCACACAGCAGGGGCCAGCCGAACGGTATTTGACTGGCCACCAGTACCGCCAGCCCCGCGGCGGCGGCCTCGACCAGCGGGTACTGCGGCGAGATGCGTGTCTTGCAGGCCGAGCAGCGACCGCGCAGCAGCACATAGCTGATGAGCGGGAGGTTTTCCCACCAGCGCAGCGGATGGCCGCAGCTCGGGCAGTGCGAGCCTGGAAAGACGAGATTGAAGCGCTTGTCTGCCGCCTCCTTCACCGGCTGGTTGAGGAATTCCTGGCACTCGGCCTTCCAGCGCGCCTCCAGCATCTTCGGCAGGCGCAGGATGACCACGTTCAGGAAGCTGCCCACCACCAGGCCGAGCACAGCCAGGCTGGTGTAAAGCAGGACGGGAGAAGTTCCGAGGGCGTAGAGCAGGGCCTCCATGCCTTTACACCACTGAGCCGAGCTTAAAGATGGGCAGATACATGGCAATCACCAGGCCGCCGACCACCACGCCGAGAAAGGCCATGATCATCGGCTCCATCAGGCTGGACATGGCATCCACCATGTTATCCACCTCCTCCTCGTAGATATCGGCCACCTTGCTGAGCATCTTGTCCAGCTCGCCAGTCTCCTCGCCAATGCCGACCATCTGCACCACCATCATCGGGAACAGGCCGGATTGTTGCATGGAAAGGCGCATTTGCTGCCCCTGCGCGGCCATGTCACGCATCTCCAGCACGGCCTTCTCGTACACATGGTTGCCGGTCGCTCCGGCCACCGATCCCATGGCCTCCACCAGCGGCACACCGGCGGCGAACATGGTCGAGAGGGTGCGGGCAAACCGGGCGATGGCCGCCTTGTGGGTCAGCGGGCCGACCAGCGGTAGGCGCAGCACGAGCCGGTCAAGGGCCTGATTGAAGGCTTGGGATCGCTTCTTGAAGAAGAAAAAGGTATAGATGGCCGCGCCGAGGCCGCCGAAGATCACCCACCAGTACTGCTGGAAGATCTCGGACAGGCCGATCACCATCAGGGTGAAGGCCGGAAGGTCCGCGCCAAAGCTGGAGAATAGCTCCTTGAACTGCGGGATGACGAAGATCAGCAGGATGGCCGTGACGACAAAGGCCACCACCAGCACCGCGGCCGGATAGAACAGCGCCTTCTTGATCTTCTTCTTCAGGCTTTCGGTCTTCTCCTTGTACACCGCAATGCGCTCGAGGATGGCCTCCAGCGCACCGGCGTCCTCACCGGCCTTGACCAGGCTGACATAGAGCTTATCGAAGTAAAGAGGGTGGCGGGCCAGAGCATTGCCAAGAGAGATACCCCCTGCCACGTCATCTTTGATCTCATTGATCAGCTTGGCCATGGCGGGCTGTTCCGTACTCTGAGCAATGATTTCCAGACCCTGCAACAGCGGCATCCCGGCCTGAAGCATGGTGGTCAGCTGGCGAGTGAAGACGGCGATATCCGCGGGTTTGATGGATTGGCCTCGGCCGCCGATCAGGGGCTTGGGCTTTTTCTTGATCTTCAGCGGCAGGATGCCCTGCTGGCGCAGGAGGCTGCGGGCCTGCATCTCGTTTACGGCCAGCACCTCGCCCTGGATGGGCTTGCCGGTCTTGTCCTTCCCTTCCCAGACGAAGGTGATCTTGTTCTCGCCTATCTGTGCCATGGTGTGCCTCGTGCTTGTGGGCCTGCTGATTGTAGGAGGAGCTTCGACCTGATAGCGCCGCATTTGGAGTGGACTGCATCACCCGATGGCCTGTCCTCCTCCTCGATGAGGAAGCATCCCGCTCGTTGGGTGATGCAAGCGTGCTTAGTCCTTGGTCACGCTGTTCAGCTCTTCTAGGCTGATGATGCCTGCTTTTACCTTCAAAAGCCCAGCCTCACGCAGGTTGGGAATACCCTCCTTGCGCGCCTGATCGGCCAGGTCCATGGCGTTGGCCCCGGACATGATCAGCCGCTGCATCTCCTCAGAGATCGGCATCACCTGATAGATACCGGTGCGGCCTTTATAGCCATTATTGCAGTGCTCGCAGCCTACGGCCCTGTAGATCGTGATCCCCTTGTCCACGTCCTCCGGCTGGAAGCCTTCACGCAAAAGTTCCTCGCGCGGGACCTTAACCTCGGTCTTACAAAACGGGCACAGCTTGCGCGCCAGACGCTGGGCGATGATGAGAATGACCGAGCCTGCGATGTTGTAGGGCGGCACCCCCATGTTGGCCAGGCGGGTGAGGGTCTGCGGCGCGTCGTTGGTGTGCAGGGTAGAGAGCACCAGGTGGCCGGTCTGCGCTGCCTTGATCGCAATCTCGGCGGTCTCCAGGTCACGGATCTCGCCCACCATGATGACGTCCGGGTCCTGGCGCAGGAAGGCGCGCAGGGCCTCGGCAAAGGTCAGGCCCACCTTCGGGTTGATGTTGACCTGATTGATCCCAGGTAGGTTGATTTCCACGGGGTCTTCGGCGGTGGAAATATTGCGATCCTCGGTATTGAGGATATTAAGGCCGGTATACAGGCTCACGGTCTTGCCGGAGCCGGTCGGGCCGGTGACCAGGATCATGCCGTAGGGCTTGTGGAGCGCCTTAAGGTAAAGCTCCTTCTGGAAGGGCTCATAACCGAGCATGTCGATCCCAAGCTTGGCGCTGGAGGGGTCGAGAATACGCAGCACGATCTTTTCCCCGAACAGGGTCGGGCAGGAGTTCACGCGAAAGTCGATGGTGCGGGTTGGAGACACCTTCAGTTTGATGCGCCCATCCTGCGGCACGCGGCGCTCGGCAATGTCCATCCGGCTCATCACCTTCACGCGCGCGATGATGCGGTCCGACCAGCCTTTGAGCGGGGCGCCAGAGGTGATCTCCCTCAGCTCCCCGTCGATGCGAAAGCGCACGCGGAAGGTGTGCTCGTAGGGTTCGAAGTGGATATCCGAGGCGCCCTTCTGGATCGCCTGCATCAGGATGCCGTTGACGAACTTGACCACCGGCGCATCGGAGACATCCGCCTCGGTGACCTTGCCGGCCTCGGACTCCTCCACCACGTCCAGTTCGCCGAGATCGTCATCCAATCCTTGCATCATCGACGCCGAGCTGTTGCTCTCCAGCAGCTTTTCCAGCAGGGTGGCGATGCGATCCGCCGGGGCGATGACCGGCTCGATGGCAAGGCCCGAGGCAAAGCGGATCTCATCCAGCGCCTGTTGTTGAGTGGGGTCCGCGGCCGCCACAAACAGCTTGCGCCCGCGCTGATGCAGGGGCAGGACCTTGTGCTTGCGCAAAAGGTCCTCCTTTACGACCTTCAGCGGCAGTTGCGCAGGGTCAAAGGCTTCAAGCTCCACCAGCGGTAGGCCGAATTGCAGCGCCACGATCTCCGCTGCGCGCGCAAGGTCGGTCTTACCCTCCGCAGCCAGCACATGCAGGAAGGATTGCTTGCTCTTGATCGCTTCGGCCATGGCGCTGGCGGCGGCCTGTTCGCTGAGGATGCCAGCCTGCACGAG
>JARJMX020000126.1 GCA_029335925.2 Gammaproteobacteria bacterium | reverse complement strand
TGAGTTTTCCGGCGGCCAGCGCCAACGCATCGCTATTGCCCGGGCCTTACTTCGCCAGGCGCCGATTCTGTTGTTGGACGAGGCGACTTCGGCACTTGATACGGCCTCTGAGCGCCTGATCCAGCAGGCCCTGGAAGGACTGATGCGCCATCGTACGACCCTGATCATCGCCCACCGTCTCTCCACCATCCGCAATGCCGACCGCATCGTGGTCATGGATGCTGGGCGCATCGTTGAGCAGGGTCGGCATGATGAGTTGCTCGCGCGGGATGGGCATTACGCGCGCTTATACCGCCTCCAGTTCAGCGAATCCGGAGACGGCGAGGGGTGAAGACACCGAGCTTCTGGCAGTCACCCTCCGACCCGCGCAGCCTGCTGCTGGCCCCGCTCGGTTGGTTGTGGTGCCGCCTTGCCCGCCGACGCCTGCTCGCCTATCGCAAGGGCGAAAAACATGCCGAGCGCCTGCCGGTGCCGGTCATCGTCGTCGGCAATATCACCGTAGGCGGCAGCGGCAAGACTCCGCTGACCCTGTGGCTTGCGCAGACGCTTCACGCCGCGGGCTGGCGTCCCGCAGTACTTAGCCGGGGCTACGGCGCAAAGATCGAGGGCGAGCCCCGGCGAGTGCGGGCGGACAGCCTGGCCACCGAGGTCGGGGATGAGCCGCTGCTGCTCAAGCGTCGGCTAGGGGAGACGGTGGAGCTCATCGTTCACCCAGAGCGGGTACGGGCCGGGCGTTTGGCTATCGCGCTTGGGGCGAATGTGCTGCTGCTTGATGACGGCTTGCAGCATCTCAAGCTCGCCCGTGACCTTGAGATCGCCGTGGTTGATGGCGCACGCGGGCTGGGCAATGGCCGTTGCCTGCCCGCAGGGCCCTTGCGCGAGCCGCTTGAGCGCTTGCAGGAGGTCGATGCCGTGGTGGTCCAGGGCGGAGCGTCCGAAGCCGGGCCGTGGGGCATGCGGCTGATTCCAAGAGCGGCGGTCAACCTCGTGGATGGCCGCAGCCAGCCGCTTGCCGCCTTCCGCGGCCAGCCCTGCGATGCCCTGGCCGGAATCGCCCACCCCGAGCGGTTCTTTGCCATGCTCCGCGGGTTGGGTTTGGATATTGAGGGGCATCCCTTTGCCGATCACCACCCTTTTAGCGCGGCTGATCTTGCAGCTTTTGCCGCCCGCCCGCTGCTGATGACCGAGAAGGATGCGGTAAAATGCCAAGCCTATGCCCAGCCCAACCACTGGTATGTCCCCGTCGAGGCCGAGGTGGACGCAGGGTTGGCCGAATTCATCCTCTCCCGCTTGGAGCCCTTGCGCGATGGACAAACGCCTGCTTGAGATCCTTGCCTGCCCGGTCACCAAGGGGCCGCTGATCTACGACAAATCCGCCCAGGAGCTCATCTCCATCGCTGCCCGCTTGGCCTACCCCATTCGCGATGGTATCCCCGTTATGCTGCCCGAAGAGGCCCGCCAGCTCTCCGAAGAGGAGGCTGAGCGCCTACGTGCTGAACATCCGGCGGCCGTGTGATGGGCTACAAGCTCGTCATCCCTGCCCGTTACGGCTCATCCCGCTTGCCGGGCAAGCCGCTGTTGACCGTCGCCGGCAAGCCGCTGGTCGTTCATGTCATTGAGCGCGCTCGCGAGTGCCAGGCCGATGAGATCATCCTGGCCACCGACGATGAGCGCATTCGCATCGCCTGTGAACCCCTCGGTGTGCGCGTGCTCATGACCTCCTCCGCCCATGCTACGGGTACCGACCGGCTTGCCGAGGTGGCCCGCCTGATGGGCTGGCCGGATGACACCCTGGTGGTCAACCTGCAGGGCGACGAGCCGCTGATCCCGGCCGACCTGCTGGACCGGCTGGCGGATAACCTGGCGGCTCATCCGCAGGCCGCCATTGCGACCCTGTGCACGCCGATCCACTCGGCGCGCGACCTGTTCGATCCGCACGTGGTCAAGGTCGTACGCGACCGCTTCGGTTTTGCCCTCTACTTTAGCCGCGCTCCCATCCCCTGGGCGCGGGATGCCTTCGGTATGGAGGCTGACCGTCATCATGACCATGCCTTCCGCCACCTCGGACTCTATGCCTACCGTGCCGGTTTTTTGCGCCGCTTCGCCGAATGGCCTGAGGCGCCGATCGAGGGGTTGGAGAAGCTCGAACAGTTGCGTGCCCTGTGGCAGGGGGCGCGCATCCATGTCGACGTGGTGACCGAGCCGCCCGGACATGGGGTGGACACGGCGGAGGATCTGGCGCGGGTTGAGGCGCTGTTGGCGCGGTAGAAGCGCAGGTCCGCACGATGGGATCGCGGCGCCACGCTGCCCCACAAAGGCTTCGGGCCGAGGAATGTGTAGGAAGCCCAACCTCGGGTCGAGGATTCTTTCGGTTTTTCATTGCGGCGAGGGCACCGCTCTTACATGGCGCGATGGGATCGTGCGGGCCGTGTGCCGCAGCGATCCGCATCAGATTTCAGTCTGTCCTTGAAATCAACCTCCGGCCCAGAGCCTCGGCTTCTTCCTCGCTCATGAATTGGCGCGCCACGGGGTGCAACCGGTCCCCGAGTTCGCTGACCAATGGTACTTGAAAATGGCGCGGGGCACGGCGGCGCGGCTGGCCGTAGAGATTATCCTGCAGGATAGGGTTGCCTAGCTCCCTGAGCACGAGCAGGGGCCCTGCGCGCAGGATCTCGATCACGCACAGCCTGCGGCCTTCAATCACGGCCTCGCGGCCCAGCAAGCCGCTCAGATGCTGGAGCAGGGTATCGTCGCTCATCGGACATCATCAACATGCAGCAGGGGATCAGGAGTATGCAGTGGGAACTGCTTGACCGCGAGGTCTTGTATCAGGGGTTTTTCCGTCTGGAGCGCTATCATCTGCGCCACCAGCGCTATGCCGGCGGCTGGACCGACACCATCCGGCGGGAGATGTTCGAGCGTGGCCACGCCGTGGCCATCCTGCCCTACGATCCCAAACGCGATGCGGTGGTGCTGCTCGAACAGTTCCGCCCGGGGGCGCTGGAGGCTCCGGGTGGGCCGTGGCTGAAGGAGTTTCCCGCCGGCATGATCGAGCCGGGCGAGTCGCCTGAGGACGTGGCACGTCGCGAGATGCAGGAGGAGGCGGGCCTGGTGCCGCTCTCGCTTGAATACATCACCCGCTTCTGGGTCAGCCCCGGCGGCACTACCGAGAGCCTGTACCTGTATTGGGCTGAGGTAGACAGTGAGGGTGTGGGCGGCCTGCATGGTCTTGAGCATGAGCACGAGGATATCAAGGTCAGCGTCGTGTCGCGCGAGGAGGCCATGGGGCTGCTGGAGCAGGGGCTGATCTGCTCGGCGGCGCCGATCATCCTGATGCAGTGGTTGGCCCTGAACGGGGAACGCCTGCGGGGGAGGGTAGGGCCGTCGTTCTGATAGGCGGCCCTCAAGTGGCTGATCGATCCTGAGGCAATCCGCGCAGTGCGCCCTATCGGCAGAGGGGTAGGTCGCGCTGATACGCCAATGTGCATGCTGTGGCTCCTCGTTGCCGCCTCATGCTTGAGCATAGCCTCAGCGCGGGGATGCAGGCGTCCGGCGGCCTCCCGCAGGGTGTTACAATGCAAAAAATTTTTTCATTTCTCCGGGAGTCCAGATCCATGCTCGAAGCTTACCGCCTGCACGTTCAAGAGCGCGCCGCTCAGGGCCTGCCGCCGCTGCCGCTCACCGCGGAACAGACTGCCGCCCTGGTCGAGTTGCTCAAGGATCCCCCCGCAGGCGAGGAGCAATTCTTGCTGGAACTGATCACCAACCGCATCCCGCCCGGGGTGGATCCGGCCGCCTACGTCAAGGCCGCCTTCCTGGCCGATGTGGCTCGCGGCAAGACCACCTGCCCGTTGATCGACCGCAAGAAGGCCACCTTCCTGCTCGGCACCATGCTCGGCGGCTACAACATCCAGCCGCTGATCGAGCTTCTGGATGACCCTGCCGTGGCCGAGGAGGCGGTCAGAGCCCTCTCCGGTACCCTGCTGGTGTACGACGCCTTCCGTGATGTGGAAGACAAGGCCAAGGCGGGTAACCCGTATGCCAAGAAGGTCATGCACGCCTGGGCTGAGGCCGAGTGGTTCAAGAACCGCCCTGTACTGCCCGAAGAGATCACCGTCACTGTGTTCAAGGTGCCCGGCGAGACCAATACCGATGACCTCTCACCGGCCACCGAGGCCTGGAGTCGGCCAGACATCCCCCTGCACGCCAAGGCCATGCTGGCCAGCAAGATGCCTGGCGGGCTTGATATCATCGCTCAGCTCAAGGCCAAGGGCCATCCCATCGCCTATGTCGGCGATGTGGTCGGCACCGGATCCAGCCGCAAGTCTGCAATCAACTCCGTGCTCTGGCACATAGGGCAGGACATCCCGTTCGTGCCGAACAAGCGCACCGGCGGGGTGATCCTGGGCGGCAAGATCGCGCCGATCTTCTTCAACACGGCCGAAGATTCCGGCGCGCTGCCGATCGAGGTGGACGTGTCCCAGCTCGAAATGGGTGATGTGGTGAGCATCCGCCCTTATGCTGGCGAGCTTGTCAAAAACGGTGAGATTATTGCCCGCTTTGACTTCAAGCCGACCACCCTGGCGGATGAGGTGCGGGCCGGAGGGCGCATCCCGCTTATCATTGGCCGCGCCCTGACCGACCGCGCGCGCGCATCAATGGGGCTGCCGCCCTCGGAGGTATTCGTCCGCCCGCAACCGCCCAAGGACACTGGCAAGGGCTTCACCCTGGCGCAGAAGATTGTCGGTCGTGCCTGCGGGGTTGCGGGCGTGCGCCCCGGTACCTACTGCGAGCCGCGCATGACCACCGTCGGTTCGCAGGACACCACCGGCGCCATGACCCGCGACGAGCTGACTGAGCTCGCCTGCCTTGGCTTCTCCGCCGACCTCGTCATGCAGTCCTTCTGCCACACCGCGGCCTACCCGAAGCCGGTAGACATCAAGCTGCAGCACACCCTGCCGGAGTTCATCCAGACCCGCGGCGGGGTCTCCCTGCGTCCGGGCGATGGGGTGATCCACTCGTGGCTCAACCGCATGATCCTGCCGGACACCGTCGGTACCGGAGGCGACTCCCACACCCGCTTCCCCATCGGTATCTCCTTCCCGGCGGGCTCCGGCCTTGTGGCCTTTGCCGCCGCGCTTGGCGTGATGCCGCTCGATATGCCGGAGTCCGTACTGGTGCGCTTCAAGGGCGAGATGCAGCCGGGCATCACCCTGCGCGACCTGGTTAACGCCATCCCCTACGTCGCCATCCAGAAGGGCCTGCTGACGGTCGAGAAAAAGGGCAAGAAGAACGTTTTCAACGGCCGTGTGCTAGAGATCGAGGGCCTGCCCAACCTCAAGGTCGAGCAGGCCTTCGAGTTCGCCGACGCCTCTGCCGAGCGCTCGGCCAACGGCTGCACCGTGCGCCTGGCCAAGGAGCCGATCATCGAGTTCCTCCAGTCCAACATCACCCTGCTCAAGTGGATGATCGCCAACGGCTACGAGGATAAGCGCACCCTCTCCCGCCGCATCGAGGCCATGGAGAAATGGCTGGAGAACCCGGAGTTGCTTGAGCCGGATGCCGATGCCGAATACGCGGAGATCATTGAGATCGACCTTAACGAGATCAAGGAGCCGCTGCTCGCCTGTCCGAATGATCCGGACGATATTAAGCCGCTGTCCGAAGTGGCGGGGGATAAGATTGACGAGGTCTTTATTGGCTCCTGCATGACCAACATCGGTCACTACCGCGCTGCTGGAAAGATCCTGGAAAAGCATGGCGGCATGGTACCCACCCGTCTGTGGATTGCGCCCCCGACCCGAATGGATGCCCATCAGCTCACCGAGGAGGGCTACTACGCCATCTTCGGCAAGGCCAGTGCCCGCATCGAGATACCCGGCTGCTCGCTGTGCATGGGTAACCAGGCGCGTGTGGCCGATGGCGCGACTGTCATGTCCACTTCCACCCGCAACTTCCCCAACCGTATGGGCAAGAACGCCAACGTCTACCTTGGTTCCGCCGAGCTGGCCGCAGTCTCCGCCATCCTCGGCCGCCTGCCGACGGTGGAGGAGTACCTGCAGCACGTGAAGACGCTGGAGCCGTTGGCTCATGATGTGTACCGCTACCTCAATTTCCACGAGATCGCGGAATACAAGAAGGTGGCGGATAAGGTCATTCCCATCGTCGCGGCATGAGCCAGCCCCTCAGGGCCATCGCATGAATGTGTTTCCTCGGTCTTGAGGGTTCGGGTAGACGTAAAAGGCATAGGCCGAATCTCGGTCGGCAAGAGTGAAAGAGATGGGTTCTGCGCCTGCCATGAAGGCGCGGACCTGTTCTACGGTTTGCAAGGCATGGGGTGGCAGGGTCATGATCATGTCTTCATGATCCCGATTTCCCCGCCTTCAGGCTCAGCTTACACTGAATTTACAGCACCCCCTTGAGGCTCATGTGTCGTTGGACAAGGCTGGTCCTTCACAAAAGGGCCTCAGGGTGGCATAATGTCAGCCTTGAGTCGGGGTGTAGCGCAGCCTGGTAGCGCACCTGTATGGGGTGCAGGTGGTCGGAGGTTCAAATCCTCTCACCCCGACCAATCTTATTCAAAAAGGGTCGCCAAGAGCGGCCCTTTTGCTTTCTCGCCTTATAGCAAGAAGCAGAAAGAGAACATCGACGTACTGCACCAATGCAGCGTCCAGCTTACGATCAGCATGGGCCGCGTGGATCACGCGATTGCACTTCTGATGCATCGTTTTTATTGGTGCCCGGAGCGGGAATCGAACCCGCACAGCCTTGCGGCCGAGGGATTTTAAGTCCCTTGCGTCTACCGATTTCGCCATCCGGGCTAGACTGGCGCATATTAGCATGCCATTCGTCCTGATTCAGGATCCCGCCATGTCTGCCCCAAGCCTGCACGAGATGCTCGCCCGCCTCATCGCCATCCCTTCGGTGAGCAGCGTCAACCCGGCCTTCGACCAGGGTACCCGCGCCCTGATCGCCGAGGTAGCGGGGTGGATGGCGTCTGCGGGTGTTGCGGTCGAGGTCATCCCCATCCCGGGGGCGCCGAACAAGGCCAATGTGATCGGCACACTGGATTAGGGTCCGGGTGGGCTCGTGCTCGCTGGGCATGCCGACACGGTGCCCTGTGATGAGCATCTATGGACGCATGATCCCTTCCGGCTCACTGAAGCGGATGGGAGGCTGTATGGCCTTGGCACTTCGAAGGAGGGAGTGGAGGCTGGACCCGGAATCGAACCGAGGTACACGGATTTGCAATCCGCTGCATCACCACTCTGCCATCCAGCCGGGATGTCGCTTGAAGAAAAGAATCTGGAGCGGGAAACGAGACTCGAACTCGCGACCCCAACCTTGGCAAGGTTGTGCTCTACCAACTGAGCTATTCCCGCTCGGGAGGCTGCAAATTGTAGGGCCTCGCACGCTCCTGTCAAGCTGCCCATGCGGCGGGAAATGCTTTAGCCGGGAAGGGCACAAAGCCCGCACTGGTATAAAATGACCTATCTTGCATTCCTTGGGTTTTGCGCATGCTTATCTTGCCTGGCCGTTCGGCGCTTTCCGCTGCTCGTCTTGCCAAATTGCTCGCTGATCTTCGCCGTAACGAACCCCGTATCGAGGCGCTCGCCGCGCAGCTCGTGCACTTTGTTGACTTGGAGGCAGCCCTCACCGACAGCGAGCGCGAACGGCTCGGCGCTGTGCTCGACTATGGCTCCGGTGAGGTGAGGGGTTACAAAGATGCGCAGCTGGTGGTCATCCCGCGCCCGGGCACCATCTCCCCGTGGGCGAGCAAGGCGACGGATATTGCCCACAACTGCGGCCTGTCCAAGGTCCACCGCATCGAGCGCGGCATCCTCTACACCCTGAAGACCTGTGATGGCCAGCCGCTGACCGATGAGCCGTTCGAGGATGTGGCGGCCATGCTGCATGATCGCATGACCGAGGCGGTGGTGAATAGCGTAGAAGAGGCCATCGTGCTGTTTGCTACCGCCGAGCCCAAGCCGCTGCGTAGCGTGGACATCCTCACCGGCGGGCGTCTAGCGCTGGAGCAGGCCAACCGCGAGTGGGGGTTGGCCCTGTCGGAGGATGAGATCGACTATTTGGTCGAGAATTTCCAGAATCTGAACAGCAACCCGACCGACGACGACCTGATGATGTTCGCGCAGGCGAACTCTGAACACTGTCGGCACAAGATCTTCAATGCCGACTGGGTGATCGATGGCAAGCCCCAGGCCAAAAGTCTGTTCGGCATGATTCGCAACACCTATCATCATGCCCCGCAGGGCATCCTGTCCGCCTACAAGGACAACGCCTCGGTGATTGAGGGGGCCCGCGGCGGCCGCTTCTATCCGGATGCCGATGGCGTTTACCGCGCGCATGAGGAAGACATCCACATCCTCATGAAGGTGGAGACCCACAACCACCCGACCGCGATCTCACCCTTTCCCGGCGCGGCCACCGGCTCCGGCGGCGAGATCCGCGATGAGGGTGCGACCGGTCGAGGCAGTAAACCGAAAGCGGGTTTGACTGGCTTTTCGGTGTCCAACCTGCGCATTCCGGGGGCTGAACAGCCGTGGGAGAAGGACCACGGTAAACCTAACCGCATCGTCTCCGCGTTGGAGATCATGATTGAGGGGCCGCTCGGTTCTGCCGCATTCAACAATGAGTTTGGACGCCCAAACCTCTGCGGCTACTTCCGCACCTTCGAGCTGGAGGCTCCCGCGCCGGAGGGGACGGAACTCCGCGGATATCACAAGCCGATCATGATCGCAGGCGGGATCGGCAACATCCGCAGCGAGCATATCGAAAAACACACCATCAACGATGGCGATCTTTTGATCGTTCTCGGTGGCCCGGCCATGCTGATTGGCCTTGGCGGTGGCGCGGCCTCCTCGGTCGCCACAGGCAGCCAGGCCGAGGATCTGGATTTTGCTTCCGTGCAGCGCAGTAACCCGGAGATGCAGCGCCGCTGCCAGGAGGTCATTGACCGCTGCTGGGCGATGGGCAAAGACAACCCTATCGTATCCATTCACGACGTAGGGGCGGGCGGCATCTCCAACGCCTTCCCAGAGCTGATCAACGATGCTGGGCGCGGCGGCCGTTTCGAGCTGCGCGCGGTGCCGAGCGATGAGCCCGGCATGTCACCGATGGAGATCTGGAGCAACGAGTCGCAGGAGCGTTACGTGCTCGCCATCCCGCCTGAGAAGTTGGAGCTGTTCCAAGCCATCTGCGAGCGCGAACGCGCTCCATTCGCGGTGGTTGGTGTCGCCACCGCCGAGCAGCGCTTGGTGGTGGGTGATGCTTATTTTGACAATACCCCGGTCGATCTGCCAATGGACGTGCTGCTCGGCAAGCCGCCGAAGATGCTGCGCGATGTGAAACACCGGACTTTCCCACGTCCGGCGTTGGACCTTGTGGGCGTGAGCGCGAGCGAGGCGGCGTATCGCGTGCTCCGTTTGCCGACCGTGGCCGACAAGCGTTTCCTCATCACCATTGGCGATCGCACCATCACCGGCCTGGTGGTGCGTGACCCGATGGTCGGCCCGTGGCAGGAGCCGGTGGCCGACGTGGCGGTGACCGCCTCGGCGCTGGATGTTTACACCGGCGAGGCGATGGCGATGGGCGAGCGCGCCCCCGTGGCTCTGATCGATGGCCCGGCCTCCGGGCGCCTGGCCATCGGCGAGGCGATCACCAATATCGCTGCTGCGCCGATCGAGAAACTCTCCGACATCCGTCTATCAGCCAACTGGATGGCCGCGGCTGGCCACCCGGGCGAGGATGCGCTCCTGTTCGACACCGTGCACGCGGTGGGTGAGGAACTGTGCCCGAAGCTTGGCATCGCCATCCCGGTGGGCAAGGATTCGTTGTCGATGAAGACGGTGTGGGAAGAGCATGGCCAACGGCGCGAGATGACTGCGCCGCTCTCGCTCATCATCAGTGCCTTCGCCCCTGTCGTGGATGCGCGCCATGTGCTCACCCCCGAGCTGCGCCGCGATGCGGGTGACACCGACCTGATCCTGATCGACCTCGGCAAGGGCCGTAACCGCCTTGGAGCCTCGTGTCTTGCGCAGGTCTATGGCCAGGTGGGTGATGAGGCGCCTGACCTCGACGATGCGGAGGCGCTCAAGGCCTTCTTTGGCGTGATCCAGGACCTCAACCGTGATCGCGTGATCTTGGCCTACCACGATCGTTCCGACGGCGGCCTGTTTGCCACCATCTGTGAAATGGCCTTCGCTGCCCACTGCGGGGTCGAGGTGCGGCTCGATACCCTCGGCGAGGATGATCTCGCGGTACTGTTCGCCGAGGAGCTCGGTGCTGTGATCCAAGTGCGCCACTGCGACACCGACTTCGCCCTGATGGCGCTGCGCGAGGCCGGCCTCTCCGCCCACAGCCACGTCATCGGAACCTTGCGCGAGGATGATCGCATCGTCTTCACCCGCCATGGCCGTGCCGTGCTGGACGAGGCGCGGGTGGATCTGCAACGCGCCTGGAGCGAGACCAGCTTCCACATCCAACGCCTGCGTGACAACGAGGAATGTGCCCAGCAGGAATTTGACCGTTTGCTGGACCCCCAGGACCCCGGCCTGTTCGTCCGCCTGACCTACGACATGGAAGACAACATCGCTGCACCGATGATCGCCACGGGCCATAGGCCGCGGGTGGCGGTGCTGCGCGAGCAGGGTGTGAACGGCCAGATCGAGATGGCTGCCGCCTTCACCCGCGCCGGATTCGAGGCGGTGGATGTGCACATGAGCGACATCCTCGAAGGACGCATCACCTTAGAAGGCTTCAAGGGCCTCGTCGCCTGTGGCGGCTTCTCCTATGGCGACGTGCTCGGCGCGGGGGGCGGCTGGGCCAAGTCCATCCGCTTCAACGCACGCGCCTTTGACCAGTTCTCCGCCTTCTTTGCCCGCGAGGACACCTTCGGTCTTGGCGTGTGCAACGGCTGCCAGATGATGTCCCAACTCTCCGACATCATCCCTGGTGCCGGTCACTGGCCGCGCTTTATGCGCAACCGCTCCGAGCAGTTCGAGGCGCGCCTTGTGATGGTCGAGGTGATGGACTCACCCTCCATCTTTCTGACGGGCATGGCCGGATCAAAGATGCCCATTGCCGTGGCCCACGGCGAGGGGCGGGTCGAGTTCGGCCCGGGACTGGACCCGGACGCAGTGGCCGTTGGGGGGCTCGTGGTTCTGCGCTATGTGGACCACTACGGTCAACCGACCGAGGTGTATCCCTTCAACCCGAACGGCTCCGCCCACGGCATGACCGGCTTTACCAGCGAGGACGGCCGCTTCACCATCATGATGCCGCACCCGGAGCGCAGGTTCCGTGCCGTGCAGTATTCTTGGCGGCCCAAGGGCTGGGGCGAAGATGGCCCCTGGATGCGCATGTTCCGCACCGCGCGGGGGTGGGTGGGCTATGGCCCACGCTACCCAACCAA
>JARJMX020000100.1 GCA_029335925.2 Gammaproteobacteria bacterium | reverse complement strand
GTGGCATGCTGATCCTCGCCCCGCCCTGACCGCCCCCCTCGTCCAGTCAGGCCAGCGTCGGTGAAGAAACCGCGCAGCATCTCCCGCCATCCCGGGTCGAGGGCCTTGTCGTTGAGTGACGCAAAACTGGCGAGCAGATCCTCGAAGCTGCGCCGCGAGGCGGAACCTAAATCGGAGCGCACCTGCACCTGCTGGCGCATCTGGTCATAGGCGGCCCGTTTCGCGGGGTCGGAGAGCACATCGTAGGCCTCGTTGATGGCCTTGAAACGCTCCTCGGCGCCCACCTCCCGGTTGAGGTCCGGGTGATACTGACGCGCGAGCCTGCGAAAGGCCAGGCGCACCGCCTCATGCGAGGCCCCCGGGGGGATACCCAGGATGGCGTAGTAATCCTTGAAAGCCACGGCTCAGGGGCTGAACGAAAACAACAAAACCCACCTACGACACCCTAACGGATGCCGCCTTAGGCGGGTTAAGAAAGGACTTTGCCAGGAGCGCACCATCGGTGCACTCATGCGCGCTTTGCCCCGTTTGGAGCGGCGCGCCGCAAGAGTCAGCGCTGGCGCGCCTTGAAGCGCGGGTTGCTCTTGCAGATCACGTAGACCTTGCCGCGACGGCGAACAATCTGGCAATCCTTGTGGCGGGTCTTGGCGGACTTCAGGGAGGACAGAATCTTCATGACACAAAATCTCTGGACAACGTCGCAAGTGGCGGCATGGAATAGAATTGAGCATGCTAACAAAGAAGCCGACCGTGTTCAAGCTAAGCTCTCCGGATCGGGGACGTAGGCGAGCGTTCGACCTATAATCCGCGCTCGTCAACAGCGTGAGCACCCGATGACCCAGACGATCGTATTGGCCACCGGCAACGCCGGTAAAATTCGCGAATTCGCCAGCCTGCTCGAGGGGCTCGGTCTGCGTGTTCGCCCGCAGTCGGACTTTGCTGTGCCAGAGGTTGAAGAGACCGGCCTCTCCTTTATCGAGAACGCCATCCTCAAGGCGCGCAACGCCGCGCGGCACACGGGCCTTGCGGCCATCGCCGACGATTCAGGCCTCGAGGTCGATATCCTAAACGGTGCCCCCGGCATCTACTCCGCACGCTACGCGGGCCCGGGCAAGGACGATGCTGCGAACAACAACAAACTTCTCGATGCTTTGCAAGGTATCCCCTGGGAGGCGCGCACCGCGCGCTTCCAGTGCGTGATCGCCTACCTTCGCCATGCCGAAGACCCTACGCCACTGATCGCGCAGGGAACCTGGGAGGGCCGGATCCTGGAGGCCCCGCGCGGCGAGCGCGGCTTCGGCTACGACCCGCTGTTCTGGGTGCCGACGCATGAATGCAGCTCAGCCGAGCTGGACGCCACCACCAAAAACGCCCTCAGCCACCGCGGCCAGGCCATGCGTGCCCTGCTGGAACAGCTCCGCCGACGTCGCTGACCCCACCCGCGAACGAAACGTGCTCCTCCCCATCCCAGACCTATGCCGCGCGCACCATCCGCGCTGCGCACGAAAACACGTTCGACCCCAGCGATGTACAACTTCACCAGCCTGCCTCCCCTCGCACTTTACATCCACCTGCCTTGGTGCGTACGCAAGTGTCCTTACTGCGACTTCAACTCGCATCAGGCCCCCGGAGTGCTGCCCGAAACCGAGTACGTGAAGGCCCTACTGCGCGACCTCGAACACGAGCTGCCGCTGATCTGGGGCCGCCCCATCATCAGCCTCTTCATCGGCGGAGGCACGCCCAGCCTGTTCTCACCCGAAGCCCTTGATGCGATGCTCTCCGGCCTGCGCGCGCGCCTCAAGCTGCTGCCCGACATCGAGATCACCCTGGAGGCCAACCCCGGCACGGTTGAGGCCGGCAAATTCCGCGAGTTCCGTGCGCTCGGCATCAACCGCCTATCGATTGGCGTGCAGAGTTTCCAGGATGCCCAGCTTGCGGCTCTAGGCCGCATCCACAGCGGGCGCGAGGCCATCGCCGCCGCCGAGGCCGCGCATACCGCGGGCTTTTCCGACCTCAACCTCGACCTGATGCACGGTCTGCCCGGGCAGACGGTCGAGAGCGGCCGGGCAGATGTCGAACAAGCCATCGCCCTCGCCCCCAGCCACATCTCCTACTACCAGCTCACCCTTGAACCGAACACCCTATTCCACGCCCGCCCGCCGCGCCTACCGGACGACGAGCTGCTGGCCGACATCGAGGAGACCGGCCAGGCCCTGCTCGCGCAGGCGGGCTTTCTCCAGTACGAGGTCTCGGCCTATGCCAAGAAGGGCTTTCGCTGCGCACACAACCTCAATTACTGGGAATTCGGCGACTACGTCGGTATCGGCGCAGGCGCGCACAGCAAACTGACCCTGCCGGCCGAACAGCGCATCCTACGCCGCGCCCGGGTGAAGAACCCACGCGACTACCAGGCCCTGGCCGGTACTTCGGCCGCCTTCGAGGAGGAGGACGTCAAGCCGCGTGATGCCGCCTTCGAATTCATGCTCAACGCCCTGCGCCTGAAGGAGGGCTTCGCCCCGCACCTGTTTCAGGAACGAGTTGGCATCCCGCTCGGCCTGATCCGGAATGCGCTTCAGCAAGCCGAGGCCGCAGGGCTGATCGAGTGGGACGTGCAGCGTATTGCGCCAAGCCCTCACGGCTGGCGCTATCTCAATAACCTGATGCAGTACTTCCTGCCCGATAGAAAAGCATGATCCAGCAGTAGTCATGTTTATCTTTATTGGGGTAACATTTTTGTAATAAACACAGCGCATTTCCCGTGACAGGAGTCGCTCAGCCCCCATTCACTGTGGAGTGGACACAACCATGAACGAAACCCTTGCTCGCCTCATCGAGCACGCCGGACGCGACGCCCAGGTACTTGCCGAACTGGTGTGGGAGGCTGCCCACCAGGCCTGTGCCCGCCTGACCCACGATCTCCCCGAGACCATTGCCCACGAGCTCTCGGAACTACATCTAGAAGAGACCCTGAAGCTTCTCGGCAGCGACGCTCGCGAGCAAGTACGCTATCTGGTGGAAACCCTGGGTGAGGCCGAGGCCATACGGCGGCTGACTTTGGCCCTTGAGTCCACCACCTGCGTAGCGGCCTGAGGGTGCCCCGAGCCTTCCTACTTGCCAAGCTTGGCAGGCGCATGAATAATGTATCTTTTATCACCAGTCCTGGCGCTGTGCCGGGGCGCTGAACTGCAAGGTTTAGACCCCATGAAACCCGATATCCATCCGAATTATCGCCCGGTCGTCTTCCAAGACTTGGCCAGCGGCTTTAGCTTCCTTACCCGTTCCACCATCGCCACCAAGGAGACGATCAAGTGGGAAGACGGCAATGAGTACCCACTGGTGAAGGTGGAGGTTTCCTACAAATCCCACCCCTTCTTTACCGGCCAACAGCAGAACATCGCCACCGCCACCGCCAAGCAGGTGGACAAGTTCCGCAAGCGCTACGGCATGTAATGGACGGGTTGAGCCGCCTTCTAAGGGCGTCCCTTGCGGGCGCCCTTTTGCTTTGGGGCCCTTCCATCCTCGCCGCTCCCCTCTGCCCATCCGACCGCATCGACGAACAGGTGCACGTGGTCGGGCTGCCGGATGGCGACACCCTGCACCTGTCCGACGGTCGCCGGGTGCGACTGATCGGCATCAACACCCCGGAAGTGGCCCATGACGGCCGCCCCGCCGAGCCTCTGGCCGAGGAGGCACGTGCACGGCTCAAGCGATTGGTGCACGATGCCAAGGGACATCTCGGCCTACGCCTAGGCGAGGAGCCCCGCGACCGCTACGGCCGACTGCTGGCCCATGTCTTTCTGCCCGACGGGGAGAGCGTCCAGGCACGTCTGCTGGCCGAAGGGCTTGCGACCCGTGTCGCCATCCCGCCCAACCTTTGGGGCCAGGACTGTCTGGCGAAGGTGGAGGACGATGCCCGCACGGCCGCCCGCGGCTTATGGGCCCTGCCGAGCTACCGCACACCGATTGATGCGCGCCAGCTTCCTCCCAACGCGCAGGGCTATATGCTGATTCAGGGCCGGGTCGAGCGCGTCGGCGGCAGTCGTCACGCCCAATGGATCAACCTCGAGGGTGGGGTTGCCCTGCGCGTCGACCATGACCTGCTGCCCTGGTTCAAAGGGCTCGACATCCAGCGCCTACGGGGCAAGCGTGTCGAGGTGCGCGGCTGGCTAACCCGCCCCGGAGGCAAGGAACCGCGCATCCGCCTCACCCATCCGTCTATGCTACGCATTCTCGACTGAACCCCATGTCCGATATCAAACAAGCCGCCCTCGACTATCACCGCCTGCCACAACCCGGCAAGATCGCCACCGCGATTACCAAGCCCACCGCCACCGCCCGCGATCTCGCCCTGGCCTACTCGCCCGGCGTGGCCGAGCCGGTGCGCGCCATCGCACAGGACGCCGACGCTGCCTACGCTTACACCGGCAAGGGCAACCTCGTCGCAGTCATCTCGGACGGCACCGCCATCCTTGGCCTTGGCCACCTCGGCCCGTTGGCCTCCAAGCCGGTGATGGAGGGCAAGGGCGTGCTGTTCAAGCGCTTCGCCAACATCGACGTGTTCGACATCGAGATCGAAAAGCACTCCCCTGAGCACTTCATCGACGTGGTCAAGGCCATCGCCCCGAGCTTTGGCGGCATCAACCTCGAGGATATCGCCGCACCGCACTGCTTCGCTATTGAGGAGGCGCTGATTGAGGCGCTCGACATCCCGGTGTTCCACGACGACCAGCACGGCACCGCCATCATCATTGCCGCCGCCCTCCTCAATGCCCTCAACATCCAGGGCAAGTCTCTCGCCAACGCCCGCATCGTGCTGGTCGGAGTGGGCGCGGCGGGGACTGCAACCCTCAAACTCCTCATCGCCATGGGGGCCAAGCGCGAGAACATCCGCGCGGTGGACCGTGTGGGCGTACTGCACACGGGCCTTGCCGACCTGCCGCCACACCACGCCCAGTTCGCTGTCGAGACCGACGATCGCACCCTGGAGGATGCCTGCCGCGGGGCAGACGTCTTCATTGGCCTCTCCGCGCCCAACCTGCTCACCCCGGAGATGCTGGCGAGCATGGCCGCCAAACCGGTGGTGTTCGCCCTCGCCAACCCGGACCCGGAGATCAAACCCGAACTGGCCCATCATGTGCGCGACGACCTGATCCTGGCCACCGGCCGCAGCGACTACCCCAACCAGGTCAACAACGTGCTGGTCTTCCCCTACATCTTCCGCGGCGCTCTGGACTGCCGTGCGCGGCGCATCACCGAGGGCATGAAGATCGCCTGTGTGCAGGCCCTGGCCGAGCTTGCGCGTGAGCCGGTGCCGGAGGAGGTGCTGGCCGCCTACGGTGTCGAGTCGATGAGCTGCGGCCCGGACTACATCCTGCCCAAGCCCTTCGACCCGCGCCTGATTGAGCGCCTGCCGCGCGCCGTAGCCGAGGCCGCTGCGCGCGAGGGGGTGGCCCGCCGGCCCTACACGCCCTACCCGCGTGCTTGATACCGATCAAGCCAGGCAGGCGCGAGTCGATCGCCTCCCTGCGCGAAGCGAGGCTTAGGTCATGGATGGTCAAAAGGTTGGAGACCAGGGACGCGCGTACCTGATCGACAGCAATATCTATGTCTTCCGCGCCTGGCATGCGCAGCCGGTGGGCCTGCGCGATGCTGAGGGCCGCGCGCTCAATGCGGTGCATGGCTTTGCCG
>JARJMX020000094.1 GCA_029335925.2 Gammaproteobacteria bacterium | reverse complement strand
TTCGGAGGGCTCGGCGCTCTTGTCTTGGCTTGGGTAGTTCGCTCCGAGGTTCGCCCTGTGCTTCTTGGGGAGCTGGGCGGGACTGCCGGCCATCCTGGCATTGGCACGCACTCCCGCCTTGTACTCGCGCAACTGCTTGGCTATGTAGTTGGCATGCTGGCCGGCGCGCGATGGGAAGGCGGCAGTGGCGCTGTTGCCGTTGGCGCCATGGCAGCCGGCACAGGCCGCGGCCTTGGCCTGTCCCGCGGCGACCTCCCCCGCCGCTTGGGTGGACAGAGTGGAGGCGAACATCATGGCAGCGGCAATCATCAGACGGGTAGTCATGGCCCTCTCCCAGGTTGCGGCACATAAAAGTCTTTGGATTTTAGTCAGCCCCAAGGGCTTGTCCACTACGGAACTGGCATAAAATGGCCGCATGCAGAACGAAGACCCCCAACTCCGCGCCTATTTTGCCCGTGCAAGCTTCCTTAAGAGCGCGCCCGATCCCGCCCACCTGCCCGCCGATCGTGGCGCGGAGATCTGCTTTGCCGGCCGCTCCAATGCCGGCAAGTCCAGTGCCCTAAATACCCTGTGCGCGCAGAAAACTCTGGCACGAGCAAGCAAGCGCCCCGGCTGCACCCAGCTACTCAACGTGTTCGTGCTCGACGGCAGCAGGCGCCTGATCGACCTACCCGGCTACGGCTATGCCGAGGCGCCAAAGGAAATGCGCCAGAACTGGGGGCTGGTCATGGACGAATACTTCAGCACCCGCAGGAGCCTGAAGCTGGTCGTGCTGATGATGGACATCCGCCACCCCCTGCGACCTTTCGATGTGATGCTGATCGAGAGCTGCACCGCTCGCGGACTGCCCGTGCATGTGCTCCTGACCAAGGCCGACAAGCTCTCGCGCGGTGCGGCCAGCGGAGTACTGCAGAAACTCAAACGCACCCTGCCGGAAGGGGTGACTGTACAATTGTTCTCCTCGCTTACAGGCACGGGCGTCGAAGAGGCCCGCGCACGTCTGCGCGAGGTGCTGGAAAACCATGGGGAGGTTGGCCCTGCCAACGAACAGGCGTGATCCCAACCGCTGTCCATCTGCGACGCTGAAAAACCTGCGTCTGCATGATTGATTCACTCACTTGGCTTTTACACCCAGCCCTTCTCGCTCAGGAAGAGGGGGAAACTGGTCCAGAAAACCTTCGTTTTATGAACCGCCCAGCTACAACCCCGTCACCTTGCCGAACTGAATCTCCAGGCGAAAAGTGATGGCCGGATCGAAGGTCATGCGGTCGGTGGCAACAAGCGGATCCTGCGTCCAGCGCAGGGCCGGCTCAATCTCGTAGAACAGCCAGCTGCGAAAGAAGTTGTGCCTAAAACGCAGGCCGGTGCGGTAGGTGGATACCTCCCACTCGGGCTGGGACACGCCATTTGCGGCGACGTCGAGGGCGATCGCCGTGCGTGGATTGACCCTGTGCAGCAGCGCCCCCCCCAGGAGCCAGTTTACCCCTGTCGGGTCATCCCACCAGTCCGTATTGGCCGTGAAGCGGAGGAGGGTCGAGGGTCCGATGACCCGCTCCAGGTCGCCGCGCAGCTCGATGCCGGTGCCTTTGTCCTCATCCCAGTAGAGATTCTGGGTGTAGCGGGTGTACCAGCCGCCACCAAGGGGATAGAGGTAGCGATAGCGCAGCTTCACATTCGGGGACAAGCTGCCCGTCAGGCTCCACCGCCCGCGGTCCGTCTCATCGAGCACGTACTGGACACCGACGGTTGAGGACTTCTCCGTCTGCCGCAGCGACTCCTCCGGCTTTGCGGTCACGCTCTGGTCCTCCTCGCCGCCGCTGACGAAGATGCTGAGTCGGCGACTCAACCTCGGCAGTGGAACCCTGGCGTAGGCCCGGCTGGTCCACTCGGTGTCATTCAGACGCGATTGAGTGATGCCCATTTGCAGGCGGACGTAGGTCTCGGTGTAGTCCTCCTCGACCGCGCGCGGATCGCCGAAGAAGCTGTCCAGCCCCGCGGCAGTACCAACCAGCCAGCTGGACATGCCCGCATGGGCACGGTCGTACCAGGCGCGGTTATCCTCTGCCTCTTCCGCCAGGACAACCCCGGCCGCAAGCCATCCCACGCCCAAGGCAAGGGCGGCGAGAGGCGTATGGAAACGGGGGATTGACATGGCCGGGCCTCCTTCGCTGACAGGCTCCTCACTATACCGCCCGGAGGTCAGACCTCCGGCTCCGGGTTGGGCACCTTCAGCGTCACCAGCTCCTCGCTGCTGGTCGGGTGGATGGCGACGGTGTTGTCGAAGTCGGCCTTGGTCAGGCCGGCCTTTACCGCCACGGCAAAGCCCTGCAGCATCTCGTCGGCCCCGTCGCCGATGATGTGCACCCCCACCACCTTCTCCTCCGCCCCGACGCAGACCAGCTTCATCGCGGTCGGGGCCTTGTACGCGGCCAGCGCATACTTCATCGGCGTGAAGTGGGTCTGGTAGACGGTCACGGCCTTGCCGAACTGCTCGCGCGCCTGCGCCTCGGTCAGACCCACGGTGCCGATCGGCGGGTGGGAGAAAACCACACTCGGGATGTTATCGTAGTCGAGCTTGGCCTGCTCCTGGCCGGCGAACAAACGCATCATCAGGCGGCGGCCCGCGGCGATGGCGACCGGGGTCAGCGCGGCACGGCCGGTGATGTCGCCGATGGCATAGATGCCCGGTACGTTGGTGTTCTGCAAGGCGTCGGTCGGCACAAAGCCGTTCGGTAGCACATCCACCCCGGCCCTCTCCAGGCCGATGCCGTCGGTATTCGGCTTGCGCCCGGCGGCCCAGATCACCGCATCGAACGGGCCGAGCACGTCAGGATGGCTCTCATCATCCACACCGTCGATGACGATCCCCGCTTCGGTCTTGCGCAGGCCGACGGCGCGGAACGGCAGGCGCAGTTCGATCCCCTCCTCGTGCATGTGGCGGGCGAGCGTCTCGCTCAACATGCGGTCGAAGGGCATCAGGATGCGCGGGGCGATGTCGGCAAGCAGCACCTCGCTGCCTAGGGCGCGCATCAGGCCGGCGATCTCGACGCCGATGTAGCCACCGCCGAGGATAGCGACGCGCCTGGGCTGCTCATCCAGGGCGAAGAAACCGTCCGAGGTGATGCCCAGTTCCGCGCCCGGCACCGGCGGCACGAACGGACGGCCACCGGTGCTGACCACGATATGTGGGGCGGTGTAGCGCGTACCATCCACCTCGACGGTATGGCGGTCCACAAAGCGGCCAAAGCCCTTCACCACCTCGATGCCGAGCTCCTTGGCATAGCCCGCCCACCAATCGCCAATGGCCTTGATATAGCCACGCCTACCCTCCACCAGCCTGCGCCAGTGAAAGCCCTTGAGCTCCACATCGAAGCCGAATCCGGCAGCATTATGGATCGCGTGCGCAATCTGCGCGCCATACCACATCACCTTCTTGGGGACGCAGCCAAGATTGACGCAGGTACCACCCAGCTCGTTCCGCTCCACCACCAGGGCACGCTTACCCAGCTGCGCGGCACGCTCGGCCACGGCCAGGCCACCGCTGCCCCCACCCAGGGCGATCACGTCGAAGGATATCGGCTTGCTCATCTCTGCATCCTCTTGCATGCGTCGGAAGGGAGGAGGCCGCCGTCTTGTGCGGCCTTAAAGATCGCCACAGAACTTTATCAGTTTACGTGGAATGCTGCTTGAACCACTCGGCCAGATCATCCGAACCGCCGATGGGCACACCATCGATGAACACCTGCGGCACGGTCTCGCGGCCGCTAGCGGCGTGCAGGCCGCGCAGGGTCACGTCGCGGCCGACGATGATCTCGTCATAGGCCATGCCCGCATCCGCCAGCATGCCCTTGGCACGGGCGCAGAACGGGCAGCCCTCACGGCTGAACACCACCACCGAGCTCGGCTTGACCGCGTTGGAGGCGAGGTAGTCGAGCATGGTGTCGGCGTCGGACACCTCATACGGATCGCCCGGCTTGTTCGGCTCGATGAACCTCTTCTCCACCATGCCGTCGCGCACCAACATGGAGTAACGCCAGGAGCGCTTGCCGAAGCCCAGGTCGTCCTTGTCGACCAGCATGCCCATGCCGGCAGTGAAATCGCTGTTGCCATCCGGGATGAAGGTCACGTTGGGTGCATTCTGCTCGCGCGCCCATTCGTTCATCACAAAGGCATCATTGACCGACAGGCAGACGCGGGAAAACTAGGCGCCCGCGCCGAACACCAAGGCGATGAGCAGGACCACCAGCAGCAACGACAGGGGGGCATCCATGAACGACCTCGTACGGAATCGGGAATGGGATGGCGCGGATCATAGTCGCGCAGCGGGCGGAGAGCACATGGAAAGGCCCGATGAGGGCATTAGTTGATGGTCAGGCCGCGGCGCTCACTCCGGCACGGACACTTGCCGCAAGGCCTCGATGAGCCTGCGCGCCAGCGCCTCGTAGTCGCCATCGTAGTGATGCCCGCCCGGCAGGCGCATCAGCCGTGCCGCCCCCAGCTCGGGCTGGGTGCAGAGGGTCGTGGCTGCCTCCTGCTCGCCGTACACGCATACCAGGCGGCTCGGGTCGATGCGGCTCGCCTCGGGCAGGATCGGCATGGCCGCTTCTCCGGACGCCTGCTGCCCCAGCCAGCCGACCAGGTGCACCTCGAAGTCGGTGGCGAGTTCAGGCGAGAGCAGGGTGACCATGCGTACCCGCTCCCGGGTTGCATTGGGCAAACGGTTGTAGGCGAACGGGAGGATGTTGGCACCGAAGGAATAACCCATCAGGACGACCTCGTTCAGCCCCCAGGCCTCGAGGTAGTACCGGACCAGCCGGTCCAGATCACGGGCCACGTCCATCGGCTCACGCTTCCTCCAGAAATAGCGCAAAGTGTCGATACCGACCACCGCATAACCTTGCCGCCCAAGGGCCTCGCCGAGGCGGCGATCGATGTCACGCCAACCACCGTCACCGGAATAGAAGACCACCAGCACCCGCAAGGCCGTGTGACGCGCCACCTCGACCAAGGGGAGGTCCGGCACCCCTTCCAGACTCGAAGCCCGGGTCCTTAAGAGTTCGAGCACTTGCGTGGCATACGCCCCCCGCAAGGGATCGAGCATGGGGCGATCACTAGCCAGGGCCGCCTGGCGGGCATAGCGTGCGCTATCGAAGCTCACCGCACCCATAGTGCCGACCCGCCACGTCCCATGCAGTGGGGTATCAGGCGCGAGGCGGCGATCCGGTCCCACGCTCGCTACGTCGCACAGCGGACGTCCCGATGGGTTGCCCGGGGTGAAGTCCATGCTCAAACCTGCGGCGAACACCCCCTCCGGGGCCTGGGCCAGAAGGGCATGCACCACCCAGGCC
>JARJMX020000139.1 GCA_029335925.2 Gammaproteobacteria bacterium | reverse complement strand
GGATGGGCGTTACGATAGCCTACTGACTGTCCCAGGTGGCGTTTCACAGAACGCGGCTCTCTGCCGCGAGGGGCGCGCCTTTATCCAGATGAAGGGTAACGAGGTGTTTAAGATGGCGGTCAACACCCTCGGCCGCATCGTCGACGAGACCCTCGATGCGGCCGGCCTGGAGAAGTCTGATATCGACTGGCTGGTGCCCCATCAGGCCAATATCCGCATCATCACCGCCACGGCCAAGAAGCTCGATCTGCCCATGGAGCGCGTCGTCCTGACGGTGGCCCAGCATGGCAACACCTCAGCAGCCTCGGTACCGTTGGCGCTGGATGTCGCGGTGCGCGATGGTCGCATCCGTCGTGGCGATATGCTACTGCTCGAGGCTTTCGGTGGTGGGTTCACTTGGGGTTCGGCCCTGGTGCGCTTTTAAGAAAGAGGATTTCTATGGCACTCGAGATCGAACGCAAATTCCTGGTGATCAATGACGATTGGCGTGCGCGGGCGACCGGCTCGATCCGCCTGCGGCAGGGGTATCTCACCGCCTCCCCGGACTGCGGGCGAGCCTCGGTGAGAGTGCGGGTCGATGGCAAGCAGGGTTACCTGAACATCAAGAGTGTGACTCTCGGCATCCACCGGCACGAATTCGAATATGTCATTCCGCTGGATGAGGCCAACGAAATGCTTGATACCCTCACAAGCGGCCCCATCATCGACAAGACCCGCTATCTGGTCCCGAACGGCAGACATGTCTGGGAAGTGGATGAGTTTCATGGGGACAATGAGGGTTTGATCGTTGCCGAAATCGAACTCAGCAGCCTCGATGAGCCGTTCGAGGTGCCTGACTGGGCTGGTGCCGATGTCTCCGATGACCCGCGCTACTACAATATCTCTCTGGCCCAGCACCCCTACAGCCGCTGGACCCACGCTGTCGGCCGCGCCGAATGGGATGAGCGCGACTACTGAAAGGCCGCCCTTTGATTATCGCGCGTTTCTTAAGCGCGCCCCGGAAACGCCAGGCGTCTATCGCATGCTCGACGCCGAAGGCGTCATCCTTTATGTCGGCAAGGCCAGGAATCTCAAAAAGCGCCTGGCCAGTTATTTTCGCGGAAGCCACATCGCGCCCAAGACGGCCGCGTTGGTCAGTCGCATCGCCGATATCCAGCTCACCGCAACCCATACTGAAACAGAAGCTCTGCTGCTTGAGAATCACCTGATCAAGCAACATCGTCCGCGCTACAACGTGCTGATGCGGGACGACAAGAGCTATCCGGAGATCTTTCTCGGCACGGCACACGCCTACCCGCGCTTGAGTTACCACCGCGGGCCGCACCGCGAGCCTGGGCGCTATTTCGGCCCCTACCCGAACGCTGTGGCCGTACGCCAGACCCTGAATCTTTTGCAAAAGGTCTTCCGTCTGCGCGACTGTACCGACCCCGAATTCGCGAACCGTTCGCGGCCGTGTATGCAGTACCAGATCAAACGCTGCACTGCTCCCTGTGTGGGGTATATCAGCCGCGAGGAGTATGCCCGCGATGTGCGCGATGCCCAGCTCTTCCTCGAAGGGCGCAGCCAGCAGGTCATTCATGCCCTGGTCGAGCGCATGGAGCAGGCCGCAAAACACCTTGCTTTCGAGGAGGCGGCCCAGTGGCGCGACCGCATCAGCCAGTTGCGCGCGGTCAGCGAGCGCCAGTACGTCAGTACCCAAGGCGGCAGCGTGGACGTGCTGGCCTGCGTACAGGGGGGCGGCATGTCCTGCGTCGAGGTGCTGACCATCCGCGATGGACGCAACCTCGGCGGATGCGCCTACTTCCCCAAGAATGCTGAGGGGTTGAATGAGGGCGAGGTCCTCGCCGCCTTCATCGGCCAGGTCTATCTTGAGCGCGACCCTCCGCGTGAACTACTGGTCAGCCATGCCCTCCTTGAGCGGGAGCTGCTTGAGCAGGCCTTGAGCGAGGCCGCTGGCCATCCGGTCCGCATCCAGGCTTCACCCCGTGGAGAACGGGCGCGCTGGGTGGAGATGGCCCGCCAGAATGCCTTGCTTGCCCTTAGCCAGCGGTTGGCGTTGCGTGGTAGCCAGGAGCTTCGTTGGGAGGCCTTGCGCGAGGCGCTGGGGCTTGCCGCCCCGCCAAATCGGATCGAATGCTTCGACATCAGCCACACCCTCGGAGAGTCCACGGTGGCCTCCTGCGTGGTGTTCGGTCCGGAAGGTCCGCTCAAGACGGCCTACCGTCGGTACAATATCCAGGGCATCACTCCGGGGGATGATTACGCGGCGATGGAACAGGCTCTGGAACGACGCTTCGGGCGTGCCGTGCGAGAACATGGGGTCCTGCCGGAGGTGCTCTTGATCGACGGCGGGGTGGGGCAGGTAGCCCGCGCGCAGGCCGTCCTTGCTAAACTGGGCCTGACCGACGCCTTGATGGTCATCGGCGTGGCCAAGGGGCCTGAACGCCGCCCTGGGGAAGAAACCTTGTTACTGGCGAGCAGTGGCCGCGAACTCGACCTGCCGGCCCATTCGCCGGCCTTCCACCTGATCCAACAGGTGCGGGATGAGGCACACCGCTTTGCCCTCACTGGCCATCGGGCGCGGCATGCCCGAAGCCGTAAGGCCTCGATCCTGGAAGCCATCCCCGGAGTCGGAAGCAAGCGTCGCCAGCAATTGCTCAAGCACTTCGGTGGTCTGCAGGCCCTGAGCCGCGCCGGGGTGGAGGACATCGCCAGCGTGCCGGGGATCAGCACGGCGCTGGCGCAGCGGATCTACGACCATTTTCACCATTGAACCATCACCACCCCACAGCCACAGGCATGCCACTCAATCTACCGAACATCCTCACCTGGCTGCGCATCGGCATGATCCCCCTGTTCATTGCCGTGTTCTATTTGCCCTATGTCTGGGCCTTTCCGTTGGCCGCAATCATCTTCGCCCTGGCCGGGCTGACCGACGCGGTAGATGGTTACCTCGCACGTAGGCTCAACCAGCAGTCACGTTTCGGCGCCTTCCTTGATCCGGTAGCCGACAAGCTGATGGTCGCGGCAGCCTTGGTCCTGCTAGTGGCCGAACACGGCGGTGTCACCCTGGCCTTGCCTGCGATCATTATCATTGGCCGGGAAATCGCCATCTCTGCCCTGCGCGAATGGATGGCAGAGATCGGTGAGCGCCGCAAGGTCGCGGTCTCAAGTCTCGGCAAACTCAAGACCATTCTGCAGATGGTGGCCATCTTCGCCCTGTTGTATTACCAACCGATCCTCGGCCTGCCGACCTTCGAGATCGGCATCGCCCTGCTCTATGCTGCCGCGCTGCTGACTCTCTTGTCCATGGTGGGCTACCTGCGCGCCGCCTTCGGCGCGCCACCGGGGATGGGGCATGCATAAGCTCAGAAACCTTTGGCACGCCTTTACAACACCCAGCGCCCACACCATGCCCCCAAAGATCAATCCCTACAATTCCTCCTTACCCGGTAATCCGAGTGCCAAAGGTACTGGACTCATACAGGGCATTGACCCGCTTCTGGCGTGCCATTAAGATATTATTATCTTCGAGCCGCTGGGTCGACGTCGGACCGGGCTTGCAGATGCGGCAGCCAAGCCGCGCTCGACTATGGGCCCTTTGCGGGCCTTTTTTATTGGTCGATTCCTGGAATTGAATGGCAGGTGTAAATCCAGCATGAATGCCCCCAAGATGGCTCCCGGTATCGGACCGCTGCGCCAGGATCCGTTCAACCTGACCAACATGCTCGCGCCGGTGGCGCGCGATCTCGGCTTTGAGCTGATCGGCGTCGAATACCAGCCGGGCATACGCGCTCGTGTACGGCTGTACATCGACTCTCCGACTGGCATCACCGTGGAGGACTGCGCTGACATGAGCCATGCCGTCAGCGCTGTGTTGGACGTCGAGGATCCGATCCCCGGCAAATACACCCTTGAGGTTTCCTCCCCAGGGCTGGACCGGCCGCTGTTCCGTCTGGAGGACTTCGCGCGCTATGCAGGTCAGCGCGCCCGCATTCGCCTGCAGCGGCCCCTTCCCGGCAGTGTGCCCGCCGTCCCTGGAGGGCGCCCGCAGCGCAATTTCCTGGGCGTCCTGGCCGGTGTCGAGGGAGGCGAGGTCCTGCTTGATACCGAGACTGGCCTGCTGCGCCTGCCGTATGCCGACATCGATAAGGCCCATCTTGAACCCGAGTTTTAAGCCCGCATGAGGCTGCCTGATGAATAAAGAAATTCTCTATGTTGTCGACGCCGTTTCCAACGAGAAGGGCGTTGCCAAGCATGTGATCTTCGAGGCCATCGAGGCCGCGCTCGCCTCCGCTACCCGTAAGCGCCATGGCGGCGACATCGACGTGCGTGTGGAAATTGATCGTAATACTGGCGATTACAAAACCTACCGTCGCTGGCTGGTGGTCGATGCTGAGACCAGCGAGAACCCCGAGCGGGAGATTATTCTTGAGGCTGCCCGTTTGGATGATCCGAATATCCAGCCGGGTGACTATGTCGAGGAAGAAGTTGAGTCGATCGAGTTTGGTCGTATCGCAGCCCAGGCCGCCAAGCAGGTCATCATGCAGAAGGTGCGCGAGGCCGAGCGTCGGCAGGTGGTCGATGCCTACCTCGACCGCAAGGGCAGCCTGATCCTCGGCACAGTCAAGCGCGTCGAGCGCGGCAATGTGATCCTCGATATAGGCAACAACATCGAGGTGTTCATCCCGCGCGATGAGATGATCCCGCGCGAGGTGGTGCGCGCCGGGGATCGTCTGCGCTGCTGGCTGCGCGATGTGCGTCATGAGCCACGCGGGCCGCAGCTGTTCGGCAGCCGCACCGCCCCGGAATTTTTGATCGAGCTGTTCAAGCTCGAGGTGCCGGAGGTCGGCCAGGGCATAATCCAGATCATGGGCGCCGCCCGCGATCCGGGTTCGCGCGCCAAGATCGCCGTCAAAGCGCTTGACCAGCGCCTCGACCCAGTGGGGGCCTGCGTCGGCATGCGCGGCTCGCGCATACAGTCGGTGACCAACGAAATCGCCGGTGAGCGCGTCGACATCATTGTTTGGGACGAGAACCCCGTGCAGTTCGTCATCAACGCTATGTCGCCGGCCGAGGTTGTATCCGTGGTCGTGGATGAGGAGGCCCACACCATGGATATCGCAGTGACCGAGGAAAAACTCTCCCAGGCCATCGGCCGCGGCGGACAGAACGTACGCCTGGCGAGCCAGCTGACGGGCTGGCACCTGAATGTCATGACCCAGGAGGAAGCCCGCGCGAAGAGCGAAGCCGAGGCCCAGCGTATCGCACGCACCTTCGTCGAGGCCCTGGGCGTGGACGAGGAAATGGCCGCGGTGCTGGTCGAGGAGGGCTTCTCCAGCTTGGAGGAGATCGCCTATGTGCCGCTGTCCGAGTTCCTGGAAATCGAGGGCTTCGACGAGGAGACCGTCGAGGAGCTACGCAATCGCGCACGCGACGCCCTTCTAACCCGCGCCATTGCCTCGGAAGAGAGCGAGGAAGTAACTGAGGTGCTGAGCTTACGAGACCTCGCCGGCATGACGGATGAGATTGCCGCTCGTCTTGAAACAAAGGGCATCCAGACTGCTGAAGAGCTGGCAGAAATGGCCACGGACGAACTGGCCGAGATGGCCGGCATCGACGAGGAAACCGCCAGTCGCTTGATCGTTGAGGCCCGCGCCCCCTGGTTCAAGTAAGTTCGTCTTGCGGTTCAGGATGATTACTCAATTACCTGAATATTCAGGCTTCATTACGGGAGGACCCTATGTCCCAAACCGTCAAACAACTCGCCGAACAGGTGCGCACCTCAGTAGACCGCCTGCTTGAGCAGCTCAAGGACGCTGGCGTGAGCGTCAGCGGCCCCGATGCCATTGTCAGTGATGAAGACAAGCTTCGCCTTTTGACCCACCTGCGCAAGAGCCACGGCAAGGAGGCGGGCGAGGCCCGGCCTGCCCGCATCACCCTTAAGCGTCGCAGCCAGGAGGAGCTCAAGGTTCCGGCGGGGACCCCGGGTAAATCTGCCACGGTGAACGTCGAATACCGTAAGAAGCGCACCTATGTGCAGCGCAGTGCGATGGAAGAGCGGCCGACAGCAGCCAAGGCCATCGAGTCCCAGGCCGAGGTCCTCGCAGCACGCCTGCGTGCCGAGGAAGAGGCCCGCCGCAAGGCTGAGGAGGAAGAGGCCCGCCGTAAGGCTGAAGAGGAGGCTGCAGCGCGCCGTCGTGCAGAAAAAGAGGCTCGTCGTGCTGCCGCCGAGGCCGAAAGTCTACGTCAGCAGGAGCAGGCCACCACGGTGATCGAGCCGATCGTCGCTGCTCCAGCGGTGGCCAAGCCTAAGGCAGAAGCCAAATCCCGCGTGCGTCCGGCCGAGCCTTCGCGTCGCGAACTGGCTGAAGAGAAACCCCGCGGTCCGGGGGCCAAGGCCGCCCAGCGCGGTCGGGGAGGGCGACTTACTGACCTCGAAATGGAGACCGCCCGCCGTAGCGGAGGGGGCCGCCGTGGTAAACCGCAGGGTAAGCCGCAGCGCCACGGCTTCGAGATGCCGACCACGCCGGTTGTGCATGAAGTGACCATCCCCGAGACCATCACCGTGGCCGACCTAGCCGCCAAGATGGCGGTTAAGGCGGTGGACGTGGTCAAGGTCCTGTTCGGCATGGGCGTTATGGCGACCATCAACCAGTCCATCGATCAGGACACCGCGATTCTGGTGGTTGAGGAAATGGGCCACATCGCCAAGCCGTTGACCGAATCCGATCTTGAAGCCGAACTGCTGGCTAAGATCCCGGAGGGTGCGCTCAAGCCCCGTCCGCCGATCATCACCGTCATGGGCCACGTTGACCACGGCAAGACCTCCCTCTTGGACTACATCCGCCGCACCAAGGTGGCCGCAGGCGAAGCCGGCGGTATCACCCAGCACATCGGTGCCTATCACGTCAAAACGCCGAAAGGGGTTATCACCTTTCTTGATACCCCGGGCCACGAGGCGTTCACTGCTATGCGGGCGCGTGGTGTCAAGCTGACCGACATCGTCGTGCTGGTGGTCGCTGCAGACGATGGGGTAATGCCGACCACCCGTGAGGCGATTACCCACGCCAAGGCCGCGGGTGTACCGCTGGTCGTGGCGGTGAACAAGATCGACAAGCCGCAGGCCGACCCCGACCGGGTACGTCATGAACTGGTCCAGCTCTCGGTCATCCCCGAGGAGTGGGGCGGGGATACCCAGTTCGTCAATGTCTCGGCCAAAACCGGCCAAGGCATCGACGACCTACTGGATGCGATCCTGGTCCAGGCCGAGGTGATGGAACTCAAGGCGAGTGAGGAAGGTCCGGCACGCGGTACCGTGGTCGAATCCGCCCTGGACAAGGGGCGCGGCCCCGTCGCCACCGTGCTGGTGCGCGGCGGCACCCTGCGTAAGGGCGACATCGTGCTGGCCGGCACCGAGTACGGCCGCGTGCGCGCCCTGCTGGACGAGAATGGCAAGCCGATCGAATCCGCCGGCCCATCCATCCCTGTGGTCATTCTGGGTCTCTCCGGGACGCCGAATGCTGGCGACGACTTCCTGGTCCTGGACGAGGAGCGCAAGGCACGCGAAATGGCCATGCATCGCCAGGCCAAGGCGCGTGAGGGCAAGCTGGCCACCCAGCAGGCCA
>JARJMX020000075.1 GCA_029335925.2 Gammaproteobacteria bacterium | reverse complement strand
GATGAACTATTCCACCTGCGGCTCATCTTAGGGGGCGAGTCCTTGCTTGCGGCACTTGAGGCTCACGGCCATATGCCCCTGCCGCCTTACATCGAGCGTGCGGACACGGCAAGCGACCGCGAGCGCTACCAAACCGTGTTCGCCGACCGCCCCGGCGCGGTCGCCGCACCCACGGCGGGCCTGCATTTCGATGCCAACCTACTCGAGGCGATCAAGGCGCGCGGCGCGGACACGGCGCGGGTGACCCTGCACGTCGGCGCGGGCACCTTTCAGCCGGTGCGGGTGGAAAATGTGGCCGAGCACCACATGCATGCCGAGTGGGTCGAGGTGCCTGAGGCCACGGTCGAGGCCATCCGCGCCACCCGTGCCCGCGGCGGGCGGGTGGTGGCGATCGGCACCACCGCCGTGCGCGCGTTGGAGTCCGCCGCGCAGGCGCACGGGGGGAGGCTCGCCCCCTGGCAGGGCGACACCCGCCTGTTCATTACCCCGGGCTACACCTTCCGCGTGATCGACGCCCTGTTCACCAATTTCCACCTGCCACGCTCCACTCTGCTCATGCTGGTGTGTGCGTTCGGCGGTTATGAGACCGTGATGGGTGCCTATCGTCACGCGGTCGCCTCGGCTTACCGTTTCTTCAGTTATGGCGATGCGATGTTCCTCACCCCCCATCCATCCGCTGTGGATCGCTCCAACTATGAAGTTTGACCTACTCAAGACCTCCGGCAGCGCTCGCCGCGGCCGTCTGACCTTTGCCCGCGGGACCGTCGAGACCCCCGCCTTCATGCCGGTCGGCACCTACGGTACGGTCAAGACCATGACCCCGGAGGAACTGCGCGAGATCGGCACCGAGATCCTCCTCGGCAACACCTTCCATCTCTGGCTGCGGCCGGGGGTGGAGGTGATCAAGAAGCACGGGGATCTGCATGACTTCATGCATTGGAGCGGTCCGATCCTCACCGATTCGGGCGGTTTTCAGGTGTTCTCGCTCGCCGGCCTGCGCAAGATCAGCGAGGAGGGTGTGCGCTTCCAGTCGCCGGTCGATGGCAGCAAAGTCCATCTCGATCCCGAGACCTCGATGGCGGTACAGCATGCGCTGGGCTCCGACATCGTGATGATCTTCGACGAATGCACCCCCTACCCCGCCAGCGAGTCGCAGGCGCGCTTCTCCATGGAGCTGTCCCTGCGCTGGGCAAAGCGCAGCAAAAAGGCGCACATCGAGCTGCAAGGCGACGCCCCTGCCGCCCTGTTCGGCATCGTGCAGGGCGGCATGTATCCCGCCCTGCGCGAGGCCTCGGCGGCGGGCCTGATGGAGATCGGCTTTGACGGCTACGCCATCGGCGGTCTGTCGGTCGGCGAGCCGGAGGAGGAGCGATTGAAGGTGCTGGACGCCACCACCCCGCTACTGCCTAAGGACCGCCCGCGTTACTTGATGGGGGTGGGCAAGCCGGAGGACATCGTTGAGGCGGTGCGCCGCGGGGTGGATATGTTCGACTGCGTGATGCCGACCCGCAACGCACGCAATGGCCACCTGTTCACCCAGTGGGGCGATGTGCGCATCCGCAACGCCCGCTATGCGGATGACACCCGCCCGATCGACCCGCACTGCAACTGCTACACCTGCCGCCACTACAGCCGCGCCTACCTGCGCCACCTCGACAAATGCAACGAGATGCTCGGCGGACGCCTGAACACCATCCACAACCTGCACTACTACCAGCAGCTGATGCGAGAGATCCGCCAGGCAATTGCCGAGGACCGCTTCGAGGCCTGGGCCGAGGCGTTCTACCGCAAGCGCCGGGCGGGCATCGACGCCGCGGACTGACACCCTTCTCCCCTATGGCATAATGCCCGACGTTTTACTGTAAATCTTCCCAAGGGTACCACTCCTTATGGACATCATTTCCTCCGCCATGGCCGAGGCCCCGGCCGCCGCCGCCCAGCAGCCCGATCCCTTGATGAGCTTCCTGCCGCTCATCCTCATCTTCGCCATCATGTATTTCCTCTTGATCCGTCCGCAGATCAAGCGCCAGAAGGAGCACAAGAAGCTGATCGACGCTCTGGCCAAGGGTGATGAGGTGATCACCTCCGGGGGTTTGGTCGGCCGCGTGATCGAACTGGCCGATGCCTTCATCACCGTCGAGGTGGCCGAAGGCACCACGATCATCGTGCAGCGTTCCGCCGTGACCACCGTGCTGCCCAAGGGCACCATCCGCGACCTGCGCGGCGCCTGATTACGTCCAGCCAAGGCCCCAAACAGAGGGGCCTTGGCTTATGGGCTGTCCCATGGCCCGCGGCCCCCAATGTCGGGAGCAAGTGCATGAATCGCTATCCACTCTGGAAAAACCTTCTCATCGCTGTGGTGCTGGTGCTTGGGCTGCTCTATGCCCTGCCCAACCTCTACGGCGAGGACCCCGCGGTGCAGGTGAGCGCGCGCAGCGCCGTTGTCGGTGAGGCAGAGCGTGCGCGCATCGAGCAGACGCTCACCCAGGCCGGCCTTGCGCCCAAGCGCATCGAGCTTGCCGGCCAACAGCTCCTAGCGCGTTTTACCGACACCGAGACCCAGCTTAAGGCCGCCGACCTGCTGCGCAAGGAACTGGGCCGCGGCTTCATCGTCGCCCTCAACCTCGCGCCCAACACCCCGGCCTGGCTGAGCACGCTGGGCGCCAAGCCGATGTACCTTGGTCTGGACCTGCGCGGCGGCGTGCATTTCCTGATGGAAATCGACATGGAAGCGGCGCTCAAGACCCTGCGTGAGCGCACCGTCGAGGACCTGCGCGGCTACCTGCGCGGTGAGAAGCTCCGCTACCTGACCGTCGGCCTGGAGGGCGAAGAGGTGCTGGTGCGTTTCGCCGACGCCACCGAGCGTGAGGCGGCGCGCAAGGCCATTGCCCGGCAGTACCCCGACCTTGAGCTTGCTGAGCGCGAGGACGGCAAGGACCTCTTCCTGGTCGCCCGCTTCGGCGAGAAGGCCGTGCTGGCCGAGCGCAAGGCCGCGTTAGAGCAGAACATCACCACCCTACGCAACCGGGTGAACGAACTGGGCGTGGCCGAGCCGGTCATCCAGCAGCAGGGCGACAGCCGCATCGTGGTGCAGCTCCCCGGCGTGCAGGACACCGCGCGCGCCAAGGAGATCCTTGGCGCCACCGCCACACTGGAGTTCCGCCTGGTCGAGGGCGGCCCGGCCGACTGGGAGGATGCCGCTAAAACAGGGCGTGTCCCGGCCGGCACGCGCCTCTACCAGCAGCGCAACGGCGGGCCAGTGCTGCTCAAGCGTCAGGTCATCATTACCGGCGATCAGATCGTCGGTGCTGCTTCTGGGATCGAGCAGCAGAGCGGCTCGCCCGCCGTGTTCGTCAACCTGGACGGCAAGGGCGCCCGGCGCATGAGCGAGGTCACCGCCCAGAACATCGGCAAGCCGATGGCGGTAGTGTTCATCGAGAACAAGATCGAGACGGTCGAGGAAAACGGCCAGCTGGTGAAGAAAAAGTACGTGGTGGAGGAGGTGATCAACATCGCCACCATCCGTGACCGGCTCTCCAACCGCTTCCAGATCTCCGGCCTTTCCAACAGCAACGAGGCGCGCGATCTGGCCTTGCTGCTGCGCGCCGGCGCCCTGCGCGCGCCGATCGAGATCATCGAGGAGCGCACCGTGGGCCCAAGCCTGGGTGCCGATAACATCAAGGCAGGTGTGACCGCGGCCGTTGTCGGCTTCATCGCCGTGGCCGTGTTCATGGTGCTCTACTACAGCCTGTTCGGGGTGTTCGCCAACATCGCCCTGCTCGCCAACCTGGTGTTGATCGTGGCCGTGCTCTCGCTCTTGCAGGCCACCCTGACCCTGCCGGGCATTGCCGGCATCGTTCTCACCCTCGGTATGGCGGTGGATGCCAACGTGCTGATCAACGAGCGCATCCGCGAGGAACTGCGCAACGGCAACACGCCGCAGGCCGCCATCCATGTCGGCTACGAGCGCGCCTTTGCCACCATCCTCGATGCCAACCTCACCACTCTGCTCGCTGCGCTGGCGCTGTTCACCTTCGGCAGTGGGCCGATCAAAGGCTTTGCCGTGACTCTGTCGATCGGCATCCTCGCCTCGATGTTCACCGCCATCCTCGTCACCCGCGCGCTGGTCAACCTCACCTACGGCCGCCGGGCGCGGCTCAAGTCCATTGCCATCGGAGGGGTGTAAGATGCGCCTGATCCCCCATAACACCCATTTCGACTTCTTCGGCAAGCGTCACATCGGCTACGCCGTGACCATTTTCTTTATCCTCGCTTCTATCCTCTCGCTCGCCACCAAGGGCCTGCACTTTGGCCTGGACTTCACCGGCGGCATGGTGGTGGAGGTGGCCTACCCGCAGGCGGTCGACCTCGACAAGGTCCGTGCCGCCCTGAACAACAGGGGGCTCGGCGGCGGGGTGGTGCAGCACTTCGGCGCGAGCAACAACGTGCTGGTGCGCTTGCCACCGCAGGAGGGCGTGAAGCAGGCCGAGCTCTCCAGCCAAGTGCTGGAGGCCATGCGCACGGTGGATGCGGGGGCCGAGATGCGCCGGGTCGAGTTTGTCGGACCTGCAGTGGGCAAGGAGCTGATCGAGAACGGCGCCATGGCCTTGCTGTTTGTGTTGCTCGGCATCATGGCCTACGTCGGCCTGCGCTTCGAGTTCAAGCTGGCCTTCGGTGCCATCCAGGCGCTCGTCCACGATGTCATCATCGTGCTCGGCTTTCTGAGCTTCTTTGAGTTCGAGTTCGATCTCGCCGTGTTGGCGGGCGTGCTGGCGGTGATGGGTTATTCCATCAACGACACCATCGTGGTGTTCGACCGCATCCGCGAGAACTTCCTTAAAATGCGCAAGGCGACGCCCATCGAGGTAATGAACAAGGCCACCAACGATACCCTGTCGCGCACCACCATGACCTCGCTGACCACCTTCCTGACCGTGCTGGTGCTGTTCTATCTCGGCGGGGATGCGGTGCACGGTTTTGCCTATGCCCTGATCGTGGGCATCCTCTCCGGTACCTATTCATCGATCTTCGTTGCCTCCTCGCTGGCGCTGGCCCTGGGACTGAAGCGGGCCGACCTTCTCAAACCCGAGAAGGCCGAGGCCAAGGCCGACGGGCGACCGTAAGATCATCGGCGTAGGAGGTCCGCCCTCCAGGCTGGGTCAAAAGCCTTTGAAGCAGCCTAGATTGGCGAGCCATGAACGGCTCACACGAGAAACCATCACGATACGTGATTGATTATCGAAGCCCGTCGCGGGCGTGTACCGCGATGAGGCGCGTTGAAAAAGGGCAGGCAGCTTTTTTACATCCTGTTAACGGTGATACTCCGGCCCAACGCTATTCTGGATGACTGTTAGCATGGCGTGGAGCAGGCGGGGGTTGGCGGCGATGACGTTGCCGCTCTTCATCGAACTGTCGCCACCGGCAAAGTCGGTGACCATCCCGCCCGCCTCGCGCACCAACAGCAGGCCCGCCGCCATGTCCCAGGGCTTGAGGGCGAACTCCCAATAGCCATCGAGGCGGCCCGCCGCCACGTAGGCGAGGTCCAGGGCCGCGGAGCCCGCGCGCCGGATACCGGCGATCGGACCGAGCATGCCGCGTAGGGTGGCAAGGAACGGCTCGATCGGCTGGTCGTCGCGGAACGGTATACCGGTGCCGAGCAGGGCGCCTTCCAGGCCCTTGAGGCCGGTGACGCGGATGCGGCGGCTGTTGAGGAAGGCACCCCCCCCACGGCTGGCGGTAAACAACTCATCCTTGACCGGATCATAGACCACGGCCTGCTCCAGGCGACCCTGGTGTTCGAGGGCGATGGAAATGGCGTACTGCGGGATGCCGTGCAGGTAGTTGGTGGTGCCATCGAGCGGGTCAATGATCCACTGAAAGTCGCTGCCGCCCTGGCCACTGCGACCGGTCTCCTCCCCGAGAAAGCTATGCTGGGGGTAGGCCTTGCTGAGGATGTCGATGATCACGGCCTCGGCCTGACGGTCGACCTCGGTAACAAAATCATTACGTTGTTTGCTTTCGACATTCAGCCTGTCGAGGCGCGAGCTGGCGCGCAACATGATGGTACCCGCGGCGCGGGCGGCGCGCACAGCGGTGTTCAGCATCGGATGCATGACGACGAATCTTTGTAGAAATAATGATTCAACAAGATATCACAGCCAAACCAAGCATTCCCGGCCACGATCCGCGTTTTGCGCGCCTTCGGATCGTACTGGTCGGCACCACACATCCCGGCAACATCGGCTCCACCGCGCGGGCGATGAAGACCATGGGCCTTGCCCGGCTGATCCTCGTCGCCCCGAAGGCGCGTATCGATGCCGAGGCCGAGGCGATGGCCTCCGGGGCAACCGATGTTCTCCGATCCGCGCAGATCGTCGACTCGTTGGACGCGGCGCTGATCGGCTGCCACTGGGTGGTGGGGGCCAGCGCCCGCCTGCGCGATGCACCGCACGAGCTTTTAACGGTGCGCCAGGCCGCCGTCCAGGCCATCCGCGAGCTTGCGGTGCAGGAGGGCGAGGTGGCCTTGGTATTCGGCCGCGAGCACGCCGGCCTCACCAACGCCGAACTCGGCCGCTGCCATGCGCACATGATCATCCCCGCCCACCCGGAGTACAGCTCGCTCAACCTTGCCCAGGCGGTGCAGGTGACCGCCTACGAGCTGCGCCAGGCCCTGCTGGAGGATGAGGGCCTTCGGCCGGCCGTTGAACTCCCAGCGCCCGCCCCACATGATGCGGTGGAAAATCTGCTCGCGCACTGGCAAGCAGTGCTCGAGGGACTGGGCTTCCTCGACCCTGCCAACCCGCGCCACCTAATGCAGAAGCTGCGCCATCTTTTGCAGCGCGCTCGCATCACGCCGAACGAGGTCGATATCCTGCGCGGCATGCTGACCGCGGTGCAGAAAAAGATGAAGAACTAAGCTATGTTTGACCGCATTCGCGAAGACATCCGCAGTATTTATGCGCGCGACCCCGCCGCCCGCAACGCCTTCGAGATACTGACCACCTATCCTGGCCTGCATGCCGTTTGGCTGCACCGCCTCTGCCATTGGTTATGGCAACATCGGCTGCGCTGGCTGGCGCGCTGGCTCTCCACCCTCGGCCGCTGGCTGACCGGCATCGAGATCCACCCTGGGGCGAAAATCGGCCGCCGCTTTTTCATTGATCATGGCATGGGTGTCGTGATCGGTGAGACGGCCGAAATCGGCGACGACTGCACCATTTATCACGGCGTGACCCTCGGCGGCACCAGTTGGAAAGAGGGTAAACGCCACCCCACCCTGGAGAATAACGTAGTAATCGGTGCTGGGGCGAAGATCCTCGGCCCGATTACCTTAGGCGCGGGCTGCCGGGTGGGCTCGAACGCAGTGGTACTTAAGGACGTACCGCCCGGGGCCACGGTGGTCGGCATCCCCGGCCGCGTGGTGCAGCAGCGTGGCGAGGCAAATCGCAAACGCGAGGCGATGGCGCAGAAGCTCGGCTTCGACGCTTACGGCGTGGCCCAGGACATGCCCGACCCGGTCGCGCACGCGATTAACTGCATGCTCGACCACATCCAAAGGCTGGATGCCCGGATCGAACAGCTCTCCGCCCAGGTACGAGCAATGGGAGGCGAGGTCGAGACCGGGTCACTGCCACCCCTGGGCGATGTTGGCTTGCCTGACGAGGCCACAAATAATGCCCCAGCGAAAACAGGGACAAATAGATGACCTTTGCGCTTGGGATTGTATACTATCCAATATTGAACCTTTCAAACTGGAGACGGCCATGCGTCTGACCACCAAAGGTCGCTACGCGGTGACTGCCATTCTTGATCTTGCTCTGCATCAGGGTCATGGTCCCATCACGCTTGCGGACATTGCCGAGCGCCAGGGGATCTCCCTCTCCTACCTGGAACAGCTGTTTGCCCAGCTACGCCGCTGTGGTCTCGTGGCCAGCACCCGCGGTCCCGGAGGGGGCTACAATCTCGGCCGCCCCGCCGCGCAGATCAATATCGCCGAAGTCATCTCCGCGGTTGACGAGCCGCTCGACGTGCGTCGTTGCGAAGGCAAGGCAAATTGCCAGGACCACACCAAGTGCCTCACTCATGACCTGTGGACCGATCTGACGAGACAGATTCATACCTTCCTCTCCGGCATCACCCTAGAGTCCTTAATGCAACGCCGCGACGTGCTGGAGATCGCCGAGCAACAGGATCTGCGCGTGCGTTTCGGCAAGACCCGCGAGCATCACGTTGTCCCCATCCACAGCGAGGCCTGAGCCGCATGAGCATCACCCTGACCGAGAAGGCTGCGAACTATGTCAAGGAGCATCTCGCCCGTCGCGGCAAGGGGATCGGGCTGCGGGTGGGGGTCAAGTCCTCTGGCTGTTCCGGGCTATCCTATGTGCTTGAGTATGCCGATGAGATCCACTCTGAGGATATCGTGTTCGAGAGCCATGGCGTGACCGTGGTTACCGACCCGAAAGGACTGCTCCACCTCGATGGCTCGGAACTGGACCTCGTGCGCGAAGGTCTGAACGTCGGGCTCAAGTTCAACAATCCGAACGTGAAGGATTCCTGCGGCTGCGGCAAGAGCTTCACCGTCTGACATGAACGCCTTCGAGCTGCTCGGTTTTCCTCCCGCACTGGACATCGACGAGATCGCGCTCGCGGAGCGCTTCGATCGGCTGCGCGCCCAGTTCCACCCCGACCGGTTCAGCCTCGGCAGCGCCCTGGAACGCCGCCTGGCCGTCCAGCGTGCTGCCGACATCAACGACGCGCACGACACCCTGTCCGATCCCCTCAAGCGCGCCAGCCACCTGCTGGAGCTGCTCGGCGCACCGCTGGACGAGGCTGAGACGCTGCAGGATCCCGCCTTCCTCATGCAGCAGATGGAGCTGCGCGAGGCCCTCGATGAGGCGCATGACGCCCAGGCACGAGCCCGTTTGCGGGATGATGTGCAGGGGCTGTGGAGCGCAACCTGGTCCGTCCTCCGCCGGGCCATCGACGCTGGCGATTTGACCGAGGCCCGCCGCACCCTCCAGCGCCTGCAGTTCCTCAAGCGCTTCCTCGAACAGATTCCTTCCTAAGTCTGCCTCATGGCCCTGCTGCAGATCGCCGAACCCGGCCAAACCCCCGCCCCGCATACACGTCGAATCGCCATCGGCATCGACCTCGGCACCACCAACTCGCTGGTCGCCTCGGTCATCAACGGCGTGCCAGAGTGCCTGCCGGACGAGGCGGGCGAGGTGATCCTCCCCTCGGCGGTGCATGTAGGAGAGGACGGCCGCATCACGGTGGGGCGCGAAGCCAAGGCCCGCGCCGCCAGCGACCCCGAGCACACCTTCCTCTCGATCAAGCGCCTGATGGGGCGCGGCATGGACGACGTGCGCCGGATGCAGCCACGCCCGCCCTACCGCTTCGTCGAGGGTGAGGATGCCGTGCCACGAATGGAGACCCCGCGCGGACCGCTAAGCGCCGTCGAGGTCTCCGCGGAGATCCTCAAGGCTCTCAAGGCGCGTGCCGAAACTCGGCTCGGGGATGAGCTCACCGGTGCGGTCATTACCGTGCCCGCCTACTTCGATGACGCCCAGCGCCAGGCCACCCGCGATGCCGCGCGTCTGGCCGGGCTGCATGTGCTGCGCCTGCTCAATGAGCCGACCGCCGCCGCCCTGGCCTACGGGCTCGACCGGCGGGCCGAGGGGCTGATCGCTGTCTACGACCTCGGCGGCGGCACTTTTGACATCTCCATCCTGCGCCTGCGCAAGGGCGTATTCGAGGTGCTGGCCACCGGCGGTGACACCCAGCTGGGCGGCGACGACTTCGACCAGGCCATCGCTGTGTGGCTGATGGAGCGCGCTGGGCTGGACGTGGCCGCCGGGCAGTGGCTGGAGGCAGGCGAGGCGCGTCAGCTCACTCGCACCGCCTGCGCCATCAAGGAGGATCTGACCGGCAAGGACAAGACCTGCGCCAAGCTGACCCTGCGCGGCGAAACCGTCTGGCAGGGCTGCCTGACCTGCGAAGAATTCAACACCCTGGTCGACCCACTGATCGAGCGCACCCTGGCCGCCTGTGAGCGGGCCCTGCGCGACGCCAACCTGACCTGCGCCGACATCCAGGAGGTCGTGATGGTCGGCGGCGCCACCCGTACCCCCAGGGTGCGCGAGCGGGTAAGCGCCTTCTTCGGCCGCGAGGTCTTGACCGACATTGACCCAGACAAGGTCGTCGCCCTTGGCGCGGCGCTGCAGGCTGATGTGCTGGCCGGCAACAAGCCGGCCGACGAGATGCTGCTCCTCGATGTGATCCCGCTCTCGCTCGGGATCGAGACCATGGGCGGTTTGGTCGAGCACATCATCCCGCGCAACACCACCCTGCCGGTGGCACGCGCACAGGAGTTCACCACTTTCAAGGACGGCCAGACCGCCATGACCCTGCACGTGGTGCAGGGAGAGCGCGACACGGTCGAGCACTGCCGCTCGCTTGCGCGCTTCACCCTGCGCGGCATCCCGCCGATGGTGGCCGGCAAGGCGCGGGTGCGAGTCACCTTCCAAGTCGATGCCGACGGCCTGTTGACCGTCAGCGCGCGCGAGAAGACCTCGGGGGTATCCGCCGAGGTCCAGGTCAAGCCATCCTACGGCCTTACCGAGGAGGAGATCGAACGCATGTTGCGCGATTCCTTCGAGCATGCTGCTGACGACATCGCGGCGCGCCGCCTGCGTGAGGCGCGGGTCGAGGGACGGCGCAGCCTGGAGGCGATCAATGCCGCCATCGCCACCGACGGCGACCTGTTGACCGAGATCGACCACCCCATCATCGATGGCGCGCGCGAGCTGCTCGCCCGCGCCATCGAAGGCGAGGACCCGGAGGCCATCGTCGAGGCCATCGGCCAGCTTGAATCCGCCGCCCTGCCGTTCGTTGAGCGACGCATGAACCGGGCAGTTCGCGCCGCCCTCGCCGGCCACAGCCTCGGCGAAATTGCCGACCAATACAACACTCAGTAACGTCATGCCACGCATCATCTTCCTGCCGCACGAACGTCTCTGTCCTGAAGGCGCGATGATTGAGGCCGAGCCCGGCACCACCATTCTCGATGCCGCGCTCGCGCATGACATCGACATTGAGCACGCCTGCGAGAAATCCTGCGCCTGCACCACCTGTCACGTCTGGGTGCGCGAAGGGGGCGAGAGCCTGGAGCCGCCGTCTGAGTGCGAGGACGACATGCTCGACAAGGCCTGGGGCCTGGAGCCGGACTCGCGCCTGTCCTGCCAGGCGGTGGTGGGCGACACCGACCTTGTGGTCGAGATCCCGAAGTACACCATCAACCTGGCTTCCGAGGGGCACTGAAATGAACTGGACCGACATCCGCGACATTGCCATCGCGCTCCATGAGGCCCATCCCGAGGTGGATCCGCAGTGGGTGCGTTTTACCGACCTCTACGCCTGGGTGCTGGCGCTGCCGGGTTTTACCGGCGCCCCGGAGAAATCCAACGAGAAGATCCTCGAAGCGATCCAGATGGCCTGGATCGACGAGCGCGACTGAGCGCCCTAACCTCGCCCTCGCATGAGGGTCTGCAACGCTCGCGCACCGTGAAAATGCAGCATGCAGAGAAATCCTTCCTTGCCCTGTTGGGTTATACGGGTCGATCGCCCTCCGCCCCCTCACCGGTCGCGGTGAGGCGCCCCTGCACGGAGAGCGGGGCCATCCAACAGGCTCATGCGATAGCTCTGGCGCACATACATTCCCTTTATCAGGCGAGTCAACCGGCATACAATGCCGGATTCTAGTTTCCTGACCATTCCTTCCGGAGTCCCTAAACTATGGCCGTTGAGCGCACCCTTTCCATCATCAAGCCCGATGCCGTCGCCAAGAACCTGATCGGCGCCATTTACAGCCGCTTCGAGAACGCTGGCTTGAAGATCGTCGCTGCCAAAATGATGCGCCTAACCCGCGAGCAGGCTGAAGGCTTCTACGCGGTGCACAAGGATCGCCCCTTCTTTGGTGATCTGGTCAGCTTCATGACCTCCGGCCCGGTGATGATCCAGGTCCTGGAAGGCGAAAACGCCGTCGCCAAAAACCGCGACCTGATGGGCGCCACCGATCCGAAGAAGGCCGAGCCGGGCACCATCCGCGCCGACTTCGCCGACAGCATCGACGCCAACGCTGTGCACGGTTCCGACAGCTTGGAGAACGCGAAGATCGAGATCGACTTCTTCTTCAAACCCGAAGAGATCTGCCCGCGCTGATCGCTGGACGACGACACCCCGTGGGCATGATCGACTCTGGCGGCAAGATCAACCTCCTCGGCCTGCCCAAGGGCAAGCTCGAGCAGTTTTTCGTCGAGATGGGCGAGAAACCTTTCCGCGCCGTGCAGGTGATGAAGTGGATTCACCAGCGCGGCGTGACCGACTTCGCCGCTATGAGTGATCTGTCCAAGTCCCTGCGCGAGAAGCTTGCACAGGTCGCCGAAATCCGCCTTCCTAAGGTGCAGTTCGAACAGAAATCCCGCGACGGGACAATCAAATGGATGCTGCGCCTTGATTCGGGCAATAGCGTGGAGATGGTCTATATCCCCGAGCGGGACCGGGCCACGCTATGCGTCTCCTCTCAGGTCGGCTGCGCGCTGGCCTGCACCTTCTGCTCCACCGGTCGGCAGGGCTTCAACCGCACCATGAGTGCGGCCGAGATCGTCGCCCAGCTGTGGATGGCCGAGCACCGCCTGGTTGAAAAGACGCTGCCCTCCGAACGCTAGATCAGTCACATCGTGTTCATGGGCATGGGCGAGCCCCTGCTCAACTTCGAGGCGGTGGTCGATGCCGCCCAGATTATGTTGTAGGACAACGCCTTTGGCCTTTCTAAGCGTCGGGTGACGGTCAGCTCCTCCGGCGTGGTGCCTGCCATGGCGCGCCTGCAGGAGCGGGTGGATGTTTCGCTGGCCGTCTCCCTGCACGCG
>JARJMX020000073.1 GCA_029335925.2 Gammaproteobacteria bacterium | reverse complement strand
GTACCGTAAGCGGCTTTTTGGTGGGGGCGGAGAGTGCTCCGTCGGTCGGATATGCTGCTCAATAAACCCGTGGACCTTGGGGGGCTATCATGAATTCCAATGATCGATTGATCGACGGAACAAGCGAGATTGGGGTTGAATCTTCGCCGCAAATTCAGCGCGCCCAAAAGATCGACCCCGGCGCCAAAAGAAACCTGCTGATTATTGGCGGCGTTGTGGGGGGTGCGGTTTTGATCATGGCGGCCATGGCCTTGATGTCGAACAACTCTGGGGAGCGTGCCCAAAAAGGCGATACGCCAACATCTATTGCAGGCGGCATGAGCGAGAAAACCCGAACGGATGAATTGACGCCTTATGAGCTTGACAAGCTCAATCGTGTCACGGAACAACGGGCCCAAGAGGCGGCCAAAAAAGGGGAAACCTTCATTCCACCGGAGGTGCCGCTTATCAAGGACTCATCACCGCCTCCGTCTTCTTTGGAGCCGGTTCGGTATGATACGGACAGGTCTTCAAGATGGGGGCAAGGGTACGACGAAGAGCGCATGCAGCGCGTCATGCAGGGCTTTCAGGCGCAGCTTGGCCGGTTGGCGCAGATGAACATGGCGCCCTCGACCTCTTCGGCGGAGCGTTATCCTGTGGCGGAAAGGCAGGCTAATCTTCCATCGGAGACGACCACCCCCAAAGCGCCCCCGGTCAACGAAGGGGTGGTTTTGGTGGAAGGTCTGCATCTGGCGGCTGCGGAGCTTTTATCGCCGGTGGAGACGGAGAAAACGTCGTTTGCGTCCGCGAAGATCGTCAGCGGTCCCCTAGCAGGCGGCACGCTGTATGGCACCGCCCAGATGGTGGCCGATCAAGGGGTGCATATTCGCTTCAATCGCTTGCTTCTGAATGGGGCTAGCTATACAGGCAGCTATACGGTCAATGCCGTGGCCCTTGATCCGGCGGTGTCGCACGACACCTTGTCGGCGGATGTGGATCGAAAAATCTTCGAGCGTTATGTCCTGCCGGTCTTTGGAGCAGCCGCTTCGGCCTATCTGCGCGCCAAGGCCCAACCGGCGCAGACCTTGGTACTTGGAACGAGCGCGACGGGGGTATCACAAGTCATTCAGCCGGAGTATCAGACCAAGCAGGCGGCCGCACAAGGGCTGGCTTCGGGGGTTGAGCAACTTCTGAGCGAGTATTCCAGCGCGCGAGCTAAGCCCAGTGCCACCATCCCGGCGGGGGCCCCGATTGGCGTGCTTTTCCTTGACCCAGTCAAGTGCTGCGCTTCTGACCGCTCGCAGACGGCGCGGCTTTCTGCATCCAATCCTTCGGGTGCGACTTTAGGGCAGTGATGACCACAGATCATGTTGTAGACCATCATGAAAGACGATCAACATCTTGAAGACCTGAACGACAACACCGCCCCGAGCGCGGTGATGGACGAGCGAGCTAAAGGGTATGATGCGGATTCCTCCCTGAAGGACGAGGGCGGGTTGTTTTATGGAGACGATGATTTTGGCAGGGATGAAGAAGCGTTGGGTGATGATGATTCATCCAAGACCCTCATCCATGAAGAAGAGGACGGGGCGAAGAAAGGCAAGGCCAATCCGGCCATTCTTGCAGCGGCGGGGGCCTTAGGTCTGGCCGTCCTCGGCGGGGCGGGCTATGTATTGTGGGATAGGCTTCACGCCTCATCAAAGACCCCCGCGATGGCGGTTCAGACGCAAGCCTCTTCAGAAGAGGGGGTGATCCCTGATGATGAGGAGGCGGAAGTGGACGATGGCCGCCCACCTCAAGGGCAAGAACTTGAGGAGCGGAAGATCAATGAAGAAGGCGTATCCTCTGAAGACAAGGCCAACCCGGACGAGGCCACGCCTTCATGGGAGTCCCCCGCCCGTCCGTCGGATGCAGCATCGGGATTGTCGAATGCCTCGGGCTTTGCTGACCCGAAGGGAGCGATGAAAGAAGAGAAGCCTGAGGCCGTCAAGAGCCCGCAGGCTGCTGCTCCATTGGCGGAGGCGAAGCCGAAGACTCCATCCTCGCCGAAGGAAATCAAGATGGAGATGCCGTCGGACGCAAAGACACGGGCTTCGACGGCTAAAGACCCGGCCTTGGCGACGACCCAACAATCTCGCCCGCAAGGCGAGGCCGCCGAGAAGCCGAAGGCCAAGAAGACCCCCTCTGAGAAGGCATCAACGCAGGGGCAGAAGCCGTCGGCAACGGCTTCGGGAGGGAAGGCGAGCGATCAAGTCCCGAAGTGGGGCGGGGTGGAGCGTGAGGTTTTTCAGGCGCGGGTGATGGCGATTTATCCCCTGAGCGGGCCGTTTGCGCAGGCGTGGTTGCGTGATAGCACGGGAAGGGTTTATGTTGTGCAAGTGGGGGATGTGTTGGATGGGGCGAAGGTGACCCAGATATCCTCCCAAGACATGAAGGTTCGATTAAAGGACGGTCGCGTATTTAGCGCCGATTGAGCAAGCCATGGATTACACCAAGATAGCCGAAGTCGTCACCAGCTTTGCCACCAGTGGGACGTTTTACGTCTACATTCTGGCCTTGGCGACGGGCGTTGTTCTGGTATTGAGCGCGATTTATTCGATCATTGTGAAGGGAACCAGTGCTCAAGCGGCCAGTGCGACGCTTTCATGGGGCGGCATCGTCGGGCGTTTGCTTATCGGGACGTTATTAGCTACAATGGGATGGACGTTGAGCATGTGGTTTCATACCACCGGCGAACCGACCGAATTGCAAAGCGCCTTGGCCTATGTTCAATCGAGCACAGGCCAGAGTGAAGTCACCCGAGCCATTTGGGAAGCTATTCGAGCTTGGTGTGTATTTATCG
>JARJMX020000133.1 GCA_029335925.2 Gammaproteobacteria bacterium | reverse complement strand
CACTCGCTCGGCATTCGGCTGCAGGATTACGCCGCGCTCGGTCACGATGGCATCGATCAGCTCGGCCGGAGTAACATCGAACGAGGGATTCCAGGCCTCCACCCCTGCGGGGGCGATACGCTGCCCGGCAAGCATGGTCACTTCATCCATCGGGCGTGTCTCGATGGGGATCTCCGCCCCCGACCGCAAGGTAAGGTCGAAGGTCGAGGACGGCGCCACCACCATGAAGCGCACCCCGTGATGCCTGGCGAGGATGGCCAGGCCATAGGTGCCGATCTTGTTGGCCGTGTCGCCATTGGCAGTGATGCGGTCAGCGCCAACAATGACCCAGCCAATACGCCCCCCCTTCATCAGGCTGGCCGCAGCTCCCTCGCAGATGAGGGTTACAGGGATGCCGTCCTCCTTGAGCTCCCACGCAGTCAAGCGGGCACCCTGCAGCCAAGGGCGGGTTTCGTCTGCAAAGACATGCCCCACTCGCTTCTGCGCAAAAGCTGTGCGGATCACACCGAGCGCCGTCCCGAGTCCGGCCGTAGCGAGCGACCCGGTATTACAGTGAGTCAGAACATCCCGGCCGGGCTCGATCAGGGCCGCGCAGAACTCACCCATGCGCCGGTTGGCATCAAGATCCTCCGCCTCGATCCGACGCGCCTCCTGCTCCAGAGATGCGACATCCCCCTGCTGCTCAAGGACGCGACGCATGCGTTCGATCGCCCAGAACAGGTTGACCGCCGTCGGGCGCGACTGGACGAGGCGCTCGATATCCTCCTCCACCCGACGGACAGCGTCGGCATCACCCAGGCCGTGCTGACGCGCGGCCAGCACCACGCCAAAGGCCGCGGCGATGCCGATCGCGGGCGCCCCGCGCACCACCATGGCACGGATGGCCTCGGCAACCTGGGGGGCCGTCGTGCAACGCACAAACTCTCGTACGGCCGGTAGGCGACGCTGAGCAAGCAATTCCAGGGCGTCATGCTTCCAGACCAGGGCGCGGACGGCGTCGTAGGTACTCATAAATGTAGAATCTCACGTTATTTGGACTTGTAAACGGGCCCGCTGGGCGCTATGCCCTATCTCGTACAGGGGGGGCTGTGAACGAATGGCTGTGCAGATGAGCAACAGCAGCCGTGCAAAAAAACAACGTTCCTTAGCTTTTTTGGCCTCAGGAACGTATTATAAATTGCAGCAAGCCGTTGAATGCGATGGCTTGACCTTTTGCAAACTCAACTTTCGAGAAGGGAAGAACAATCATGAAGAACTTCGCTGCTCTCAGCGCAGGCCTGCTGGCTTCTGCTGTTCTGGCCGTCCCTGCCTTCGCCGCCGACAAGCGGACCGCGTATGTCTATGACAGCCAGAATGTCGTGGTTAAGGATGGTATGGGCAAGTGCGTCCTCAACGGCCACATCCCTCTGAGCGCCGACACCGCCATCAAGGAATGCAACCCTGAATACTTCAAGAAGGAAGAGAAGAAGGTCGAGGCCAAGCCGGCCGTTGAAGCGCCGAAGCCTCCGGTTGTGGCCGCCAAGAAGATCACCCTGAACGCCGACACCTATTTCGACTTCGACAAATACAACCTGAAGCCGGAAGGCAAGAAGGCCCTGGATGCCCTGGTGGCTGAGATGAAGATCGACCAAATCGAAGAGGTCACCGTCGTCGGCCACACGGACAGCATCGGCACTGAGGCCTACAACCAGAAACTGTCCGAGCGTCGCGCCAAAACCGTGGCTGATTACCTGGTCAGCAAGGGTGTCCCTGCTGCCAAGATTAAGGCCTATGGCAAAGGCGAGTCCCAGCCGATTGCCGACAATAGGACCAAGGCTGGCCGCGCTAAAAACCGTCGCGTAGAAGTAACCGTCAACGCCGCCTCCAAGTAATCTGGAGACGACCCCGACGCAAGGGGCGCCCTTTCGGGCGCCCTTTTATTTGGTGCGCTTGCTCCCCGCATGCGTCAGCCATGCAGCCGCGTTCATCCTCCTTACCCTCCGCGGGTTAGGTAAACATCAAAGCGTATGGCCTTCCCTTTGTAGCTGAAGGATGGAACAACCCCGCCCAGCGCCGGGGCATGCAGCGGCCGCTTGACCACCACGCGCCTGCGCGCCTTCGCTATCGCCCGCTCCAGTAGGCCGTCCGCATCCGGATCCCGGCCTACAAGACCGTGGAAAAGACGCATCGGTTTTTTCACCAGTGCGGACTTTTTCCGCTCCGGAAACATCGGGTCGAGCAAGACCACATCAGGCGCAAGAACCACCGCAGAGTCCATATAGGCCGCAGCATCGCCAGCCACAAGCTGCATCCGCCCAATCACCGGGACAAGGACAGGGGCCTGCCTGGCCCGGCTCAGCCCGTCCTCAAGCAAGGCAAAGACGATGGGATGGCGCTCACACAGAGTGACTTCGCACCCCAGGCTAGCGAGCATGAAGGCATCGCGCCCAAGCCCCGCCGTGGCATCGAGAATGGTCGGAAGATCCCTCCCCCTGATACCCACTGCGCGCGCAAGCAGTTCATCGCGGCGAAAACCCGCCCGCTGGCGATACCCCATGCTGCCGGACTTAAAATCGACCCGCAGGGGCTGCCCACGTGGGGCATCGGCATCATGGAGGGCCAAGCCGTCCGTTCCGAACAGAAGAAACAAGCCATGCGTCGGCCGCTGATCGACACAGGGGATATTCAGACGATGGGCGAGCTGCCGGGCCGAATCCAGGCTATCTCTCCCCTCAGGGACGACGATGATGGGGGAGAGCATCAGTCTGGAGCATCTGAGGAGCCATGACCAGTCACCGGCACGGCCAGACTCTTGATGAAGACCTTGGAATTGCGCTGGACGTTATAGATGGCCTGTCGCGAAACCGGCAACTCACTCACCTCAGCCTTGCGAAAACCATGTTCGATGAACCAGTGCGAGGTATGGGTGGTCAACACGAACAAGCCTCTTAGCCCCCGCGAAATGGCTTCGCGCTCTATCTTTTGCAAAAGCTGGCTGGCCCGCCCGCTGCGACGATAGTCAGGGTGCACGGCAAGGCAGGCCAGTTCGGCGAGCGGTGCGTCCGGGAAGGTGTGCAAGGCCGCCGTGGCAATGATGCGTCCGTCCAGGTCAATCACCCAGTAGTGCTCGATTTCGAGCTCGAGCTGTTCACGCGGGCGGCGCACGAGCACCCCCTCCTCTTCCAGAGGACGGATCAGTTCGAGAATTCCCCCCACATCGTCGATCGTGGCCCGGCGTAGCTTTTCCAGGGGCTCGGCGGTCACCAATGTGCCATGGCCCTCGCGGGTGAACAGCTCGCGCAGCAAGGCGCCCTCGTTGCGCCGGTCGACCAGGTGCACCCGTCCCACTCCGCGGCGTACAGCCTGCACCGCGCTGGCAAGATGCAGGCGGAACTCGGCCGACAAGGCAGGACTCTCTTGCCAGGCGGCGGCCTCAGCCACGGTCAGCTGCGCGGGTAAGTGACTGGCCGACTCAGTGAGGAACACCAATTTGTCGGCGCGGATCGCGGCCGCCAACTCCACCGCCACATCCTCCGCGCGCAAGTTGAAGACCTCGCCGGTCGGCGAGGTGCCAAGACAAGGTTGAAGGATGACAGACCCAACGTCCAGCAGACGGGTCAGGCGCTCAGCTTCGACCTTGCGTACCTCCCCCGTCCAGCCCAGATCGACGCCGTCGCGAACTCCCACAGGACGGGCAATGACGAGATTGGCCGTTACCACGGACAGGCGCGCGCCTTCAAGCGGGGTGTTGGGCATGCCTTGGGAGAGGCGGGCCATGAGGTCCACGGTCTGCATGGCAACGGCGCGTTTGACGTGCGGCAGTTCCGCCTCACCGGTGATGCGCAGACCGGCATGGAAGCGGGAATGAAGACCTGCGCTATGCAGCTCGGCTTCGATCTGCGGGCGCGATCCCGGCACGAGCACGAGGCGGACGCCGAGGCTTGAGAGCAAGGCCACATCGGAGGCCAGGGCTTCCAGCCCCTGTTCGAGCAGCGCCTCCCCCGCGAAAGCCAGGACCATAGTCCTGCCGCGGTGAGCGTGGATGTAGGGCGCAGCATCCCGCAGCAGCTGCTGAAGAGTAGGATGCGGGTTTGCGCTCATCGCAAAGGCTCACTCCAGAGCACCGAGCAGGAACTCGAGCAGGGCCTTCTGGGTGTGCAGGCGATTCTCCGCCTCATCCCAGACCACGCTCCAGGGGCCATCAATCACGGCGGCCTCCACCTCCTCGCCTCGGTGGGCCGGCAGGCAGTGCATGAACAGCGCATCTGGGCGTGCCAGGGCCATCAGCTCTTCGCTGACGCAATACCCGGCGAAATCACGCCGACGGCGTTCAGCCTCCTCCTCCTGCCCCATACTGGTCCACACGTCGGTGACCACGAGGTCGGCATCGCGGCAGGCCACGCGCGGGTCGTGAGTCACCCTCACCTGCCCATCCGCCTCAGCCACGATAGCCGGGTCGGGTCCGTAGCCGACGGGGGTCGCGACATTCAGCCTGAAGCCGAACACGCGTGCCGCCTGGATATAGCTGTGGCACATATTGAAACCATCGCCCACCCAGGCCACGGTCTTGCCGGCGATGCTGCCCCGATGCTCCTCGTAGGTCAACATGTCGGCCAGCAACTGGCAGGGATGATTCAGGTCGGTCAGGGCATTGATGACCGGCACCCGCGAATGGGCGGCAAACTCCACCAGATCCGCGTGGCGATGCGCACGGATCATAATGATGTCGACCATGCGCGACAGCACGCGGGCGGAATCAGCGATCGGCTCGCCACGCCCAAGCTGGGTGTCGCGCGGGGAGAGGAAGATGGCGTGCCCGCCAAGCTGCGCCATACCAGCCTCGAACGACACGCGCGTACGGGTTGAGGCCTTCTCGAAGATCATACCGAGCACGCGGTTCTGCAGGGTCAGCACCTGCTCGCCGCGCGCGCGGGCCGCCTTCAGGTGGAGGGCCCGGTCCAAGATCCGACGCAGCTCGTCTGGACTCAGATCGTCCAGCGAGAGGAAATGGCGCGGGGCCTTCATGCCTTCACCTCGGCCGCCAGGAAGTCCTTGACCAGCCCGGAGAGGATGTCCACCAGCTGGTCGGCCTGCTCGTCACTCATGATCAGCGCGGGCAGCAGGCGAATCACCGAATCGGCGGTGACATTAATCAGCAGACCACGCGCTAGGGCCTGCTTGACCAAATCGCCACAGGGACGGTCCAACTGGACGCCGATCATCAGGCCGAGCCCACGCACCTCGACCACCCCATGCAGCCCCGCCAGGCGAGCGGCCAAGCCCTCGCGGATGCGGGTGCCGAGCTGCGCCGCACGCGCCACCAGCCCGTCGCGTTCGATCACATCAAGCACGGTGTGCGCCACGCGGCAGACCAGCGGATTGCCGCCGAAGGTCGAACCGTGGTTACCGGGGGCGAACACTTCAGCCGCGGCCCCGGCGGCAAGGCAGGCCCCGATGGGCACGCCGTTGCCCAGCCCCTTGGCGAGGCTCATCACATCCGGGAGGATGCCGGCGTGCTGGAAGCCGAACCACTGCCCGGTCCGGCCGATGCCGGTCTGCACCTCGTCCACCATCATCAGCCAGCCGTGCGCATCGCAGATCTCGCGCACGCCCGCAAGATAGGACGGCGGCGGCACACGCACCCCGCCCTCCCCCTGCACCGGCTCGACCAGCACGGCGACGATGTTGCGATCATGGCGGCCTACCTGGCGCAGGGTCTCAAGATCACCGTAAGGCACGCGCACGAAGCCACCGACCAGCGGCTCGAAGCCGGCCTGGACCTTGCGGTTGCCGGTGGCGGACAGGGTAGCCAGGGTACGGCCGTGGAAGCTGGACTCCATCACCACGATGTGCGGCTCGGTAATGCCCTTGCGATGGGCATAGAGGCGGGCGAGCTTGATCGCGGCCTCGTTGGCCTCGGCCCCGGAGTTGCAGAAGAAGACCTTCTCCATGCCAGAGATGTCGCATAGCCGGTCCGCCAATTTCTCCTGCCAGGCGATGCCATAGATGTTGGAGGTATGGATGAGCGTCTGGGCCTGCTCGCAAATGGCGTGGGCGATGTCCGGCTGGGCATGCCCCAGGCCGCAGACGGCCACGCCGGTGATGGCGTCGAGGTAAGCCTTGCCTTCGGTGTCCCAGAGGATGGCCCCCTGCCCCTTGGCAAAGGTGACGGGCAGGCGGTTGTAGGTGTTCATCAGATGGGGGGTGGACATGAAATCCCGCTCCATGAAAGTGTCTGATCGATTTCATCAGGCGATATCCGACCGCCTCAGCGAATCGATCAGCACGCTCCAGAAACAATAATGGCCCGGCAGACGGGCCATGTTTTTTGGAGTTTAACCGCGTCGCCCAAGCTTGTGAAGGGCAGCGCGGGCGGCCTCGAGGGCCGTGGATCAACCCTTGGCAGCCGCGTAGCGGCGGGCGACCTCATCCCAGTTCACCACGTCCCAGAAGGCCTGAATGTAGTCCAGGCGACGGTTCTGGTAACGCAGGTAATAAGCATGCTCCCAGACATCCAGACCGAGCACCGGGGTGCCCTTGACCTCGGCGATGTCCATGATCGGGTTGTCTTGGTTCGGGGTGGAACAGATTTGTAGCTTGCCCTCGCTATCGACGATCAGCCAGGCCCAGCCGGAGCCGAAGCGGGCCGCGCCGGCGTTGGAGAACTTCTCGCGGAAGGACTCGAAACTGCCAAAGGTGCTCTCAATGTCGGTGAGCAGCTCACCCTTCGGCTTGCCGCCGCCGTCCGGCGAGAGGACCTGCCAGAACAAGCTGTGGTTGTAGTGACCGCCGCCGTTGTTGCGCACGGCCACCGGTAGTTTGGAGACATTCGCCATCAACTCCTCGATCGACTTCTCGTCCCACTCGGTACCGGCAATGGCCGCGTTGCAGTTATTCACATACGTGCCGTGGTGCTTGGTGTGGTGGATCTCCATGGTGCGGGCGTCGATCGACTTCTCCAGCGCATCATAGGCATAGGGCAGTTCGGGCAGAACGAAGGCCATGTCAGATCTCCTTAGAATGAACAGGAACGGCTTTCTGCGCGTTTATAGCACAGAGCGGGGGCAAATTCCCGAGACCCAAGATCAACCTTCACCGACCGGTTGCTCAATGCCCTGTAACGTGGCGAAAGCCGTGCGGCGCAAGGTCGACACAAAGGACTCCCGAGCCTCGCCCTCCTCAGAGCGCATCGCGGCGTACAGGGTACTCCACAGGCCTTCCTGACCGATGCTGCGCGCTAAGACGTAACCGCGCTCGATCTGGGTCTGCGCCGCCCAGCGCGGCAGGGCGGCCAGGCCACGGCGGGAGGCAACGAGCTGGAGGATGGCGACGGTCAGCTCAGCGGTCCGCCGTTTTGGCACCACCCCCGCAGGACGCAGGACACGCTGCACCACGTCCAACGCCTGATCCGGCACGGGATAGCTGATCAGGGTCTGCCCGGCAAAATCGGCAGCGGTCAAAAATGCGCGATCTGCTAAGGGATGCCCTGGGGCCAGCAGAGCAACGATTTCATACCGGAACAGCGGCAGATAGCGGATCCCTGGCCGATCCTCAGGCTGCGATACCACCGCGAGATCCGCCCGCCCCTCCAACAGTAGGTTGACGGGCTCGGGCAGGAAGCCGCCAACCAGGTCGAGCTCGGCCTCCGGCCGCTCGGCGCGGTAGGCATCCATCGCCGGCATCAGCCAGTCGAAGCAGGAATGGCACTCAACCGCGATGCGCAGGCTCTCGGGCGCGTGATTGGACGCCTGGCGCAGGAGCTCGGCGCGCGCTGCATCCACCTCAGGCAGGACACGCCGCGCCGCCAGAAGCAGCCGCTCCCCCGCAGGTGTCAGACGCAGCGGTCGGCGGGAGCGGTCGAGCAGAGAAAGGCCGAAATAGCGCTCCAACGCGCCGAGCTGGTGTGATAGCGCGGATTGGGTCAGATGCACCCGGGCCGCCGCCGCCGAAACCGAACCCGTCTCCGCCAAGGCCTGGACCATGCGCAAGTGGCGCAATTCAATCATGAACAACGATCATCAAACAATGAAAAACATTCGCTTGAATCATAAATGACCCCACTGGATCATGTCATACATTCATTAACGGAGTGCTGCCATGAAAACAACCCATATCCTCGGCTTCCCCCGCATCGGTCTTAAGCGCGAGCTCAAATTCGCACTGGAGGCCTTCTGGCGGGACGAAACCCCCGCCGCTGCCCTGCACGAGACGGCCCGCGCGCTGCGCGCCCGCCACTGGGATATCCAGCGTGCGGCCGGACTGAGCTTCGTCACTGTCGGCGACTTCGCCCTCTACGATCATGTCCTCGACCACATTCAGCTCCTTGGTTGCGAACCTGCGCGCTTCGGCTTCACCGACGAGGACGAACTCACCCGCTATTTCATCATGGCGCGCGGGGTGCACAGCCAATCGTCTTCATCCTGTGCCCCCCACCACGATCATAGCGACCGGCGTGCACTGGAAATGACCAAGTGGTTCGACACCAACTACCACTACCTGGTCCCTGAATTCACACCTGAAACACACTTTAAGCTCGCCAGCGAGCGCCTGTTCGACCAGGTCGCCGAGGCGCAAGCCTTAGGGCATCCGGTCAAGGCCGTACTGATTGGCCCCTTGACCTTCCTCTGGCTGGGCAAGGAAAAGCGTGAAGGGTTCGATCGCCTCACATTGCTGGAGCGCCTGCTGCCGGTGTATGGCGAGATTCTGGCCCGCCTGAAGGGCCAAGGGGTGGAGTGGGTACAGTTGGATGAGCCCATCCTGGGACTGGACCTGCCGGAAGGCTGGCGCCAAGCCTTCGAGAGGGTTTATACCCACCTTGCGGGGGAACGTCCCAAGATCCTGCTAACGACCTATTTCAGTGCCTTGGCCGACAACCTGCGCCTGGCCTGCCAGTTGCCGGTCGACGGTCTCCATGTTGATGCCGTGCGCGCACCGGACGAACTAACGCGCGTGGCTGACGGGTGGCCCGCGCACAAGGTGCTCTCTGTCGGCATCATCGACGGACGCAACATCTGGCGCACCGACCTCGATGCCGCGCTTGAGCGCCTGCGTCCGTTGGTCGCGCAGCGTGGCGAGCGCCTGTGGCTGGCACCAAGCTGCTCGCTGCTGCACGTGCCTATCGACCTTGCTGTGGAGGATGGGCTGGATGCGGAGTTGAAGTCCTGGCTGGCCTTCGCCCGGCAGAAGCTCGACGAGCTCCACATACTGTGCCGCGCCCTCAGCGAAGGGGAAGAGGCCGTGCATGAGGCCTTGGCCGAGGCACGCGCCGCCCTCACCGCCAGACGTACGAGTCCCCGTGTGCACGATCCCAAGGTCACGGCCCGCCTGGCGGCCCTGCCTGAAGATGCCGACCGTCGTGCCGCACCCTTTGCCGAGCGCCAGCGCCTGCAACATGCCGCCCTGGGCCTGCCTTTACTCCCCACCACCACCATCGGCTCCTTCCCGCAAACCCAGGAGCTGCGCAAGGCTCGCGCCGCCTTCAAACGCGGCGAACTGGATCAAGCGGCCTACGAGGCACGCATGAAGGAGGAGATCGCCCAGGTGGTGCAAAAGCAGGAGGCTCTCGGCTTGGACGTACTCGTTCACGGCGAGCCGGAGCGCAACGATATGGTGGAGTATTTCGGCGAACAACTGGCCGGTTTTGCCTTCACCCGCAACGGCTGGGTGCAGTCCTACGGCTCACGCTGCGTCAAGCCCCCGATCATCTTTGGCGATGTCAGTCGCCCAACCCCCATGACCGTCGGCTGGACGACGTTCGCCCAATCCCTCACCAAAAAACCAATGAAGGGCATGCTTACAGGGCCGGTAACCATCCTGCAATGGTCCTTCGTACGTGACGACCAGCCACGCAAAACCACCTGCGAGCAGATCGCCCTGGCCATCCGCGACGAGGTGGCGGACTTGGAGCGCGCCGGTATCCGCATCATCCAGATCGACGAACCAGCCTTCCGCGAGGGACTGCCGCTGCGCCGTGCAAACTGGCAAGAATACCTCGATTGGGCTGGACGATGCTTTCGCATCAGCGCCTCGCCCGTGGACAATGCCACTCAGATCCACACCCACATGTGCTACTCGGAGTTCAACGACATCCTGCCCGCCATTGCCGCGCTGGATGCCGATGTCATCACCATCGAGACCTCGCGCTCGGACATGGAGCTGCTCAAGGGCTTTGGTGCCTTCCATTACCCCAACGAGATCGGTCCCGGGGTGTGGGACATCCACTCGCCGCGCGTGCCCAGCGTGGAGGAAATCGAGCGCCTGCTGCGCAAGGCCTGCGAAGTCATCCCGCTCAAGAACCTGTGGGTCAATCCCGACTGCGGGCTGAAGACCCGCGGCTGGGCAGAGACCGAGGCGGGCCTGCGCAATATGGTAAGCGCGGCACAGCGGCTGAGAAACGAATGAGCTCCTACCCTCGCCCTCTCAACGCCCGCTTGAAGGTGATAAAATCGTGGTCCTTGCTCCGTAGGACCACGCTATGTCGCCCTCCCCCTGCCGCCCGGGCGGTTTCTCGCTCGGGCTGCTGCTTCTGTTCATCCTCGCCCTGCTTCTTTGGCAACTACCCTTCGCCTCTTGGCGCCACACCCCAAACGCCGAGCCCCGTACCGTCACCCCGCGCGGCGACCTGGCCGCAGACGAGACGGCAACCATCGAACTGTTCGAGCGGACACGCGAGTCGGTGGTGTTCATCACCACGCGCGAGCAGGTGCAGGACTTCTGGACCCGCAACATCTTCTCCGTGCCACGCGGGACGGGCTCGGGCTTTCTCTGGGATGATGCCGGCCACGTGGTCACCAACTTCCATGTCATCCAGGGCGCCAGCGAAGCGTGGGTGCGCCTGGCCGACGGCCGCCAGCTGCGAGCCTCCTTGGTTGGGGCCAGTCCTACACACGATCTTGCGGTGCTGCGCATCGGCCTTGGGCAACGGCACCCGGCCCCCATCCCGCTGGGCGAGAGTCACAACCTGCGGGTCGGGCAGAAGGTGTTTGCCATCGGCAATCCTTTCGGCCTCGACTGGACGCTCACTACCGGTATCGTCTCTGCGCTCGACCGCTCACTGACGACGGATGCAGGGACCACCATGGAGCATCTGATCCAGACTGATGCGGCGATCAACCCCGGCAATTCCGGCGGCCCGCTGCTGGATTCGGCGGGGCGGCTGATCGGCGTCAACACGGCCATCTACAGCCCCAGCGGGGCGAACGCCGGCATCGGTTTTGCCGTGCCGGTGGACACGGTCAATCACATCGTCCCGCAGCTTATCCGCCATGGGCGCTACCTGCGCCCTTCGCTTGGCATCCAGGTCAATGAGGACATCAACCGCAGACTCACGCGCCTGCTTGGGGTGGAAGGAGTGGTGATCCTTGGCATCACGCGAGGCTCGGCCGCCGAGGCTGCAGGCCTAGTCGGCGCCACGCTGTCCCGCGACGGGCTCATCGTCCCCGGCGACATTATCCTTGCCCTGGAAGGGCACCCTGTTGCTTCGGTGCGCGAGCTTCAGGCGCGCCTAGATAATTTCAAGGTGGGCGACACGGTGCGGCTAACCATCGTCAACCAAGGGCAGCGCAGCGAAAAGCTAGTCACCCTCCAGCCGGAGCTGTGAGGAGGGACGGTGCCGGGTTCAGATACTCACGCGCCACGTGCGCACCCACCGCACAGGTGAGCTCATAGCTGATGGTACCGATGGCCTGGGCCACCACGTCCATCGGTAGCGCTGCGCCCCACAGTTCGACCGTATCCCCCGGGTGGGCCTGGATGCCACGCAGATCGAGGGTGATGAGATCCATCGACACCCTTCCGATGAGGGCGGCATGCTGGCCATTGACCAGCACCGGGGTGCCGACCGGCGCGCGGCGCGGATAGCCGTCTCCATAGCCGATGGCGGCGATACCGACCGGCATGGCCTCTGGACAAATCCAAGTGCCACCGTAGCCAATGGCGGCCCCGGCAGGGTGTTCACGCACGGCGAGCAGACGGGTGGTGAGGGTCATCACCGGACGCAGGCCATGGTCGGCTGCCTGCCCGTACACGAAGGGATTGCCCCCATAGAGGGCGATGCCGGGACGGACGATGTCGTCACCCGCATCAAAGCCCCCAAGCAGACCGGCAGAATTGGACAGGCTGCGTTCGCCATTGAGGCCCTCGGTAGCCCGCCGGAAGAGCTCGATCTGGCGCTGGGTGAGCGCCGGGTCGGGCTCATCCGCGCAGGCGAAGTGGGTCATGAACCCCGGCGCACCGCGCAGTCGGCCACTCGCCATGAGGCGCTTATACAACACACCAACCTGTTCCGGCTCGATACCCATGCGGTGCATGCCGGTATCAATCTTGAGCCAGACCCGCAGCGGCAAGCCGGTATGGCCGTGCTCCAGAATATCGACCTGCCAGGCTTGGTGAATAACGGGTTCCAGCATCATGCGCGCCGCCAGCCGGGCCTCCGTCAGCGAGGCAAAGCCCTGCATGACCATGATCCGCTGGGTGATGCCGGCCTTGCGCAGGGCCTCAGCCTCACCGAGGGTCGCCACTACGAAGCCATCGGCGAGATCGCGCAGGGCCTGGGCGCAGGCGAGCATGCCATGACCGTAGGCATCGGCCTTGATGGCGGGGAAGACTTTCGCGCCGTTTGCCGCGCTCTTGAGCACACCGAAGTTGTGGCGTAAGGCCGCCAGGTCGATGCGGACTCGAGCGAGGCGCAAGGCGTTCATTACGCATCATCCCCGCTGGAATAGACCTCGGGGGTGTAGTTGGCGAACTGGGTGTACTTACCAAGAAAGGTCAGGCGCACTGTGCCGATTGGTCCGTTACGCTGCTTGCCGATAATGATCTCGGCCACCCCCTTGTCCGCACTGTCCGGGTGGTAGACCTCGTCGCGGTAGATAAACACGATCAAGTCGGCATCCTGCTCAATCGCCCCCGATTCACGCAGATCGGACATCATCGGCCGCTTATTCGGCCGCTGCTCAAGCGAGCGGTTAAGCTGCGAGAGGGCAATCACCGGCACATCCAGCTCTTTGGCCAGCGCCTTGAGCGAACGGGAGATTTCGGAGATCTCCGTAGCACGGTTCTCGCTGTTGCCCGGCACCTGCATCAGTTGCAAGTAGTCGATGATGATCAGCCCCAGACCATGTTCCCTCTTGAGGCGACGGGCGCGTGCGCGCAGCTCGGTCGGACTGAGCGCGGGGGTGTCGTCGATGAAGATCGGCGCCTCGGACAACATCACCACGGCTGAGGTCAGGCGCGGCCAGTCCTCGTCGTCAAGCTTGCCGGTGCGTACGCGATGCTGGTCAATGCGCCCGAGCGAGGACATCATGCGCATCGCAAGCTGCTCGCCGGGCATCTCCATGGAGAACACGGCGACCGGCTTCTTGGTGCGGATCGCCACATTCTCGCCGATGTTCATCGCGAAGGTGGTCTTACCCATCGACGGGCGCCCGGCCACGATCACAAGGTCCCCCTTCTGCAGGCCCGAGGTCATGGTGTCGAAATCGTCGAAGCCGGTCGGCAGTCCGGTGATCGGTTCGTCCTGCTCGTACAGGGTCTGGATGCGCTCGACCGCCTGGGTGAGCAGGTTCTTGATCGGCGTAAAGCCTTTACGCTGGCGATGACCCTGCTCGGCGATTCTAAACACCTTCTGCTCAGCCTCCTCCAGCAGTTGACGGCTGTCGCGTCCGTCCGGCTGGTAGGCGCTCTGAGCAATGCTGGTGCCAACCTCGATCAGCTGCCGCTTGATCGCATGCTCGCGCACAATGTCGGCATAAGCGACGATATTCGCCGCTGTCGGGGTGTCGGCGACCACCCGGCCGAGGTAGGCAAGCCCCCCCACCTCGTCCAGCAGGGCATGCTTGTCCAACCACTCGGCCACGGTGACGACATCGCGCGGCTGATCAGCATCGGCGAGCGATTGCAGTGCACGGAAAATCAGGCGGTGGTCACGGCGGTAGAAATCATCCTCGGTGATGCGGTCGGCG
>JARJMX020000203.1 GCA_029335925.2 Gammaproteobacteria bacterium | reverse complement strand
CGGTTGCCACAAGGTCCCTGTACCCTGGCCGATCTTGGCACCGGCAGCGGAGCGATTGCCTTAGCTATCGGCAGCGTGCGGCCGGAGGTGCAGGTGGTGGCGGTGGATGCCTCGCCCGAGGCCCTGACAGTGGCGCGCGCTAATGTCGAGCGACTGGGCCTCTGGAATGTGGAGCTGCGCCAAGGTGACTGGTGTCAAGGGTTAGGTGATGATCCCTTCGATATGATCGTCAGCAACCCGCCCTATATCCGCGAGGGTGACCCCCATCTTGAGCAGGGCGATGTGCGCTTTGAGCCGGCCATGGCACTGGTGTCGGGTCCGGAGGGGTTGGATGCCATCCACGCTATTCTCGCCTGCGCCCCTGCGCACCTTGTGCCCGGCGGCTGGCTGTTGTTCGAGCATGGCTATGATCAGGCGGAAGCGGTGGCCAGGCTGATGCGCAAGGCGGGGTTCATTGACGTTGAATCACTCAGGGACCTGCTCGGCCACGGGCGGGTTACATTGGGCAGAACTCCCGTTGGGCAGCCCCATTTTTCTATGGAATAATGCTGCTTTGATAAAGCGTTACTAGGTGTGACCCGCCAATGGATGAGAACCGCAAGAAGGCGCTAGCCGCCGCCCTGACCCAGATCGAGCGCCAGTTTGGCAAGGGCTCCGTGATGCGCATGGGCGACTCCACCGCCGCGCGCGAGGTGGACGTCATCTCCACCGGCTCACTGGGCCTCGACCTTGCCCTCGGGATTGGCGGCCTGCCACGTGGGCGAGTGGTGGAGATCTATGGACCCGAGTCCTCGGGTAAGACCACCCTAACCCTGCAGGTCATTGCTGAGGCCCAGAAGAAGGGTGGGGTGTGCGCCTTCATTGACGCCGAGCACGCGCTTGATCCGACCTATGCCGCCAAACTGGGCGTGAACGTTGACGACCTGCTCGTCTCCCAGCCGGACACCGGCGAGCAGGCGCTCGAGATCGCCGACATGCTGGTGCGATCCAATGCCGTGGATGTGGTGGTGATCGACTCCGTCGCCGCGCTGGTGCCGAAGGCTGAGATCGAGGGCGAGATGGGCGACTCCCACGTCGGCCTGCAGGCCCGCCTGATGAGCCAGGCGTTGCGCAAGTTGACTGCCAACATCAAGCGCTCCAACTGCCTGGTCATCTTCATCAACCAGATCCGCATGAAGATCGGCGTCATGTTCGGCAGCCCGGAAACCACCACCGGCGGCAACGCGCTGAAGTTCTATGCCTCGGTGCGCATCGACATCCGTCGCATCGGCTCGGTCAAGAAGGGCGATGAGGTCATCGGTAACGAAACCCGAGTTAAGGTGGTCAAGAACAAGCTCGCCCCTCCGTTCAAACAGGTCGAGTTCGAGATTCTCTACGGTGAGGGCATCTCGCGTGAGGGCGAAATCATCGAGCTTGGGGTGGCGAATGGCCTGATCGACAAATCCGGAGCCTGGTACAGCTACAACGGCGAGAAGATCGGCCAGGGCAAGGATAACGTGCGGCAGTGGCTGAAGGAGCATCCCGAAAAGGCGCGGGAGATCGAGCAGCAGATTCGCGCCAAGGCCATCCCGGTCGTGGCGAGCGCTCGTGCGGCGGTGAGCGACGAGGCCCTTGTCGAGGAATTCTGATTCTCAGGACGGAGGGCCGAAGGCGCGTGACATCGCGCTGCGCCTCTTGACCCGGCGCGAGCACGCGGCGGCCGAACTGGTGCGCAAGCTCGAGCAGCGAGGCCTCGCGCGCGATAAGGCGCGCGAGGTGGTGGCCGAGCTGCGCGAGGCCGGCTGGCAGAGCGATGTGCGTTATGCCTCCGAGTTCGCCTCCGCGCACGCCGCGCGCGGCGACGGTCCGTTGAAGATCCGCGCGGCCCTCCAGGCCCGCGGGGTGGGGGAACGTGAGATAGGTGAGGCGCTCGCGAGTCTCGAGGTTGACTGGCTCGCTCAGGCCCGCCAGGTGCGGGCCAAACGCTTTGGCGTGACTCTGCCTTCCGCTCCGGCCGATCAGGCCCGTCAGCTACGTTTTTTACAAACACGGGGTTTTCCCCCCGCCATCGCACGCCAGGCCGTGGGTTCCACCGATTCCTATGAAGACTAAACTGGCATGAAAACCGCCGACATCCGCAAGAGCTTCCTCGACTTTTTCGCCTCCAAAGGCCACACCATCGTCCCCTCCAGCAGCCTGGTGCCGGTGAACGACCCGACCCTGTTATTCACCAACGCGGGGATGAACCAGTTTAAGGACGTTTTCCTTGGCTTTGACCAGCGCCCCTACACCCGTGCGGCCAGCAGCCAGAAGTGTGTGCGCGCGGGCGGCAAGCACAACGACCTGGAGAACGTGGGCTACACCGCCCGTCACCATACCTTCTTCGAGATGCTGGGCAACTTCAGCTTCGGCGACTACTTCAAGCGCGAGGCCATCGCCTATGCTTGGGAGTACCTCACTGAAGTACTGAAGCTACCCAAGGACAAGCTCTGGGTCACGGTGTATGCGGAGGATGATGAGGCCTATACCATTTGGACCCGGGAGATCGGTGTGCCGGAGGAGCGTTGCATCCGCATTGGCGACAACAAGGGCGCGCGTTACGCCTCTGACAACTTCTGGGCGATGGGTGACACCGGCCCCTGCGGTCCCTGCACCGAGATCTTCTACGACCACGGCGAGGGCATCTACGGTGGCCCTCCGGGCTCGCCCGAGGAGGATGGCGACCGCTACATCGAGATCTGGAACAACGTGTTCATGCAGTTCAACCGCGATGAACACGGGGTGATGCACCCGCTCCCTAAGCCCTCGGTGGACACGGGCATGGGCCTTGAGCGCATCGCCGCGGTAATGCAGGGTGTGCATTCAAACTACGAGATCGATCTGTTCCAGGCCTTGATCCGCGCGGCTGCGCGTGAAACCGGGCAGACCGATCTTGCCAACCCCTCGCTCAAGGTCTTGGCCGACCACATCCGCGCCTGTGCCTTCCTGATCGCCGATGGCGTGATTCCCGGCAACGAGGGGCGCGGCTATGTGCTGCGCCGCATCATTCGCCGCGCCATCCGCCATGGTTGGAAGCTTGGGGCCCGCGCCGCCTTCTTCCACCGCATGGTGCCGGATTTGGTGGCCGAGATGGGCGAGGCCTATTCGGAGCTGGTGCGCGAGCAAACTCGCGTTATGGCCACCCTCAAGCAGGAGGAGGACCGCTTCTTCGAGACCATCGAGCATGGCATGGCCCTCCTTGAAGGTGAACTTGCGGCCTTGAAGCAGGGTGGCATCTTCAACGGTGAGACGGCGTTCAAACTGCACGACACCTATGGCTTCCCGCTCGATCTGACCGCCGATATCTGCCGTGAGCACGGCATCACGGTGGATGTGGCCGCCTTTGAGGCGGCCATGGCGCGGCAGAAGGAGCAGGCGCGTGCGGCCGGCAAGTTCAAAATGGTTGCCAACCTCGACTATGACGGCCCGGCCACCACCTTCCATGGTTACGAAGAACTCGAAACCCAAGGAAATATCCTTGCCTTATATAAGGATGGCGTGGCGGTCAACCGCCTGGAGGAGGGCGAGATGGGCGTGGTCGTGCTCGATCACACCCCGTTCTACGCCGAATCCGGCGGGCAGGTGGGCGATCGGGGCGAGCTGCGCTCTAGCCACGGCCTCTTCGCCGTCGAGGATACCCAGAAGATCCAGGCCAACGTGTTCGGTCACCACGGCGTGGTCAAGACCGGAAGCCTGAGCGTAGGCAACGGGGTGACCGCCCGGGTCGATGTGGTCGCGCGCCGGCGCACCATGCGCAACCACTCTGCCACCCACCTGTTGCACAAGGCCCTGCGCGAGGTGCTGGGCGAGCACGTGCAGCAGAAAGGCTCGCAAGTCGATCCGGACAAGACCCGTTTCGACTTCGTCCATCATCAGCCGATGACGGACGAGGAGATCCGCCGTGTCGAGGCCATCGTCAATGCCGAAATCCTCGCCAACGTGGCTACGCAGACGCTCGTGGTGCCGCTCGAGGAGGCGCGTAAGCTCGGGGCGATGATGCTGTTCGGTGAGAAATATGGCGAGGTGGTGCGTGTCCTGGACATCGGCAGCAGCCGCGAGCTGTGCGGTGGCACCCACGTGGCACGCACCGGCGACATCGGTCTGTTCAAGATCGTCGCCGAATCCGGGGTCGCGGCGGGCGTCCGCCGGGTCGAGGCGGTCACTGGCGATGTGGCCCTGGCCTACATGCAGCGCCAGCAGGCCGTGCTGGAGGACATCGCTGCGGTGCTCAAGTCTTCTGTCAGCGAGGCGCCGGGCAAGATCGCCCAGCTGCTCGAGGGCATGCGTCAACTTGAAAAGGAACTCGCCCGGCTCAAGTCGAAACTGGCCGCCTCGCAGGGGGAGGAGCTGGTTAACCAGGCGCTGGATATCCATGGCGTCAAGGTGCTTGCCGCCACCTTGGAAGGGGCCGACGTGGCCGCCTTGCGTGAGACGATGGACAAGCTCAAAGATAAGCTCAAATCCGCTGCCATCGTCCTGGCTACCGTCCGTGACGGCAAGGTCAGCCTGATCGCCGGGGTCACGCAGGATCTGACCGGCAAGCTCAAGGCGAGCGAACTGGTCAATTTCGTTGCCCAGCAGGTGGGGGGCAAGGGCGGCGGACGTCCGGACATGGCACAGGCGGGTGGCACTCAACCCGAGGCCTTGCCCATGGCCCTGGCCAGCGTAGCCGAGTGGGTCCGAGCCCAACTCGGCTAGGTCACTGGCTGTTTTTCCGCCAGCCATTGTAAAATATCGATGGCCCGCTTTATGGCGGGCTCTTTATTTGATTTGCGTCCGTTTGTGACGCTTTTATGGCAACCCAATCATGGCATTGATTGTTCAGAAATACGGCGGTACCTCGGTGGGAACCATCGAACGCATCCAGAAGGTCGCCGAGCGCATCATCCGTTGGCGCAAGATGGGACATGACATCGTGGTCGTGGTGTCCGCGATGAGCGGCGAAACCAACCGTCTATTGGGTCTGGCCAGGGAGATCGATCCCAAGGCCGATCCGCGCGAGCTGGACGTGCTGGCGGCTACCGGCGAGCAGGTGACCATCGCCCTGCTCGCCATCGCCTTGCAAAAGCTTGGTCAGCCGGCCCGCTCCTATACCGGAGCCCAGGTGCGGATCCTGACCGATGCCGCTTTCACCAAGGCACGTATCCGCGAGATCGACACCCAGCGCATCCGTGACGACCTGCGTGAGGGCCGGGTGGTGGTGGTTGCCGGGTTCCAGGGCGTGGACGAGGAAGGCAACATCACGACCCTCGGCCGCGGCGGCTCCGACACCACTGGCGTGGCTTTGGCGGCGGCGCTAAAGGCGGATGAATGCCAGATTTATACCGATGTGGATGGGGTCTATACCACCGACCCGCGTGTCGAACCGAATGCTCGCCGCCTCGACCGGATCACCTTCGAAGAAATGCTGGAAATGGCCAGCCTCGGCTCCAAAGTGTTGCAGATTCGCTCGGTCGAGTTTGCCGGCAAGTACAACGTCCCGCTGCGTGTTCTGTCGAGCTTCGACGAAGGTCCGTTTGAGGAACACCCTGGTACACTGATCACTTACGAGGAAAACGGTATGGAAGAGCCCCTCATCTCCGGGATCGCCTTCAACCGCGACGAAGCACAACTGACCATCAAGGGCGTGCCTGATGCGCCGGGCGTGGCCTACCGCATCCTTGGCCCGGTGGCAGATGCCAATATCGAGGTCGACATGATCGTGCAGAATGTCGGCGCCGATGGTACCACCGACGTGACGTTCACCGTGCATCGCAACGACTACGACAAGGCCATGGGCATCCTGCGCAAGGTCGCCGACGAGGTCGGGGCGCGCGAGGTTTCGGGTAATACGAAGATCGTCAAGGTCTCGGTTGTCGGAGTGGGCATGCGCTCGCATGCCGGTATCGCCAGCACCATGTTTGCCGCGCTGGCTCGCGAGGGCATCAACATCCACATGATTTCAACCTCCGAGATCAAGATTTCCGTGGTGGTGGACGAGAAATACCTGGAACTGGCCGTGCGCACCCTGCACGACGCCTTCGGCCTGGACAAGGCTGCCTGAGCAGCTTCGTTTTTGATCACTGAACCCAAATAACCGTCGATTTTTTTTGCGCTCTGCTATCTTCGGATGGGTGCAAGACGGTTCAAGGAGAGCCAACATGTTGATTCTGACCCGCCGTATCGGCGAAGTACTGCGCATCGGTGACGACGTATCGATCACCATCTTGGGCATCAAAGGCAATCAGGTACGCATCGGTATCGAGGCCCCCAAGGATATCGCCGTCCATCGTGAAGAGATCTATCAACGCATCAAGCGCGAGCAAGGTCAGGCCACCGCTCCAAGCGACGAGAAATAAGGCTTTTTTTCGCGCAACCCTTGCCTGAGGGGTGTCGCAGCGGATAAAATATCTTCTTTATTGGAGAGATGGCCGAGAGGCCGAAGGCGCTCCCCTGCTAAGGGAGTATAGGGCCAAAAGCTCTATCGAGGGTTCGAATCCCTCTCTCTCCGCCAAACATTAAAACCCCACCGAATCCATGATTCGGCGGGGTTTTTCTTTTTTTGGGGAATTTCCGCCTGATGGGGTAGGCCCGAAGGGGGCTCTCGACAGCAAAAAGATCGAGGGTTGGGAGCACCTGCTGACTACGAGCATCATGGTCGGTCGTATCCGTTCGCTGATCCACGGCCCACAGCGTGAGGGTTGTGCAACCTCTTTTTTGTATTACGGCCTGGTGGTCATGACGACTGGGTTACAAATTGAAGTTGAGGCGGATTGTGTGGATCTGACTCGTCGTCGAGTTCGGCGAGAAGAGCGAAGACAAGGCGCAGACAGGCGTGGCAATCTCGCAGCCCGGCCCCCGGCGTTTGCCGGAAGCTTCGATGCCGACGGCGATCAAAACCGCGCCATCGACGATCTTTCCTTCCATGCGCACCTTCTCATGGCGCGCATCCAGAAAGAGGTAAGGCACCTCGCCCAAGGGGGGCGGTTGCGCCAGGTTTCGAGTTCTTTGTCGAGTTTTTTCGTGGCGCTTTTAGTAGGACACTGACGACGCAGCGCGTGGACAAGCCGCTCCCTTGGTGATGGCGCGATGGGGAGGTGCCTGCATCCCATGGTCGGCCTTATCGATGTTTTGCCTTTCGGGATAGCCTTGGAGGGGGGGTGCTCGGCCTGGCGCTGGTTTGCAACCCAACAGGCCAGGGTTCTGGATTTCGGGGAGATGAGCGTCTTCGCGCGCAACCTCCGTACCTCGGAGGATTGGGGGCTTCTACAGGTCATCAGCGCTGGCAGAGTGGGCAGTAGAAGCTCGCGCGCTGGCCGATGACGGTGTGGACGATGGGCGTGCCGCAGGTCCGGCAGGGTGCCTTGCCTCGCCCGTAGACATAGAGGGTCTGCTGGAAGTATCCGGGGCGGCCTTCGGGATTGACAAAATCGCGCAGGGTGGTACCGCCCTGTTCTATAGCCGTGGCCAGCACATGCCGGATGGTGCTGGCGAGGGTTTCGATACCCTCCCGGGCGATGCGCTGGCAGGCTTGGCGTGGGTCGATGCCGGCAAGAAACAGGGCTTCGTTGGCGTAGATGTTACCCACGCCGACCACCACATGCTGGTCCATGATGGCGCTCTTGATGGCTTGTTTGCGGTGATGGATGGCTTGGTAGAGGTGACTGCCGTTGAATGCCTCTGCCAGCGGCTCGGGGCCGAGGTGGGCAAGGAGGGGATGGTGTTCGGCAGGCACCTCCGTCCACAGCAGGGCACCGAAGCGGCGTGGGTCGTGCAGACGCAAGGCAAGTCCAGAATCGAGCCTGAATTCGACATGATCGTGCTTTTGGAGCGCGGTACCTGGTTCAGTCAGGCGTAGGCTGCCGGACATGCCAAGGTGGGCGATGAGGGTGCCGTGCGGAAAATCGATCAGCAGGTATTTCCCCCGCCGTCGGACGCCCTGCACCGTTTGGCCGAGCAGCTGCTCTTCCAGTCCTGCCGGAATGGGCCACCGCAGGCGGCGTTCACGGACCAGGATGTGTTCGAAGCAGTGACCGGTCAGATGCGGTTCGATGCCACGGCGGGTGGTTTCGACCTCGGGAAGTTCAGGCATGGCTCAACGGCGGTGTGGGCGTAAAAAAGCCCGGAGGATCCGGGCTCTTTGCAGATCAAATCATCGGGTCAAAAGACCTATGATTACTTGATCTTAGCTTCCTTGAAGATCACGTGCTGACGCACCACCGGATCATACTTGCGGAACTCCATCTTGTCTGGAGTCTTGCGCTTGTTCTTGGTGGTGGTGTAGTAGAAGCCGGTGCCTGCGGAGGATACCAGCTTGATCTTGTCACGTGCAGATTTGGCCATCTCTTCTTACCTCAAACCTTTTCGCCACGGGCGCGCAGATCGGCGACAACCTGTTCGATGCCCAGCTTGTCGATGATGCGCATGCCCTTGGAGGAGACGCGCAGACTTACGAAGCGCTTTTCGCTCTCCAGCCAGAAGCGGTGTTGATGGAGGTTAGGCAGGAAGCGGCGACGGGTCTTGTTGTTGGCGTGGGAAACGTTGTTTCCGGTCGCCGGACGCTTACCGGTCACCTGGCAAACTCGGGACATGATACTTTCCTGTTACTTAAAATGGCTATATATGCGAAAGTTTGGCATTTTATTGGAAAAAGGTCGTCCTCCACAAGCACTGCCGATCATTTTCCTTTGCCAAGGATGGCGCCAAGCACGCCGCGCACGATCTCGCGCCCCAGGCGGCTGCCGATGGCCCGGGCGGTGCTCTTGAGCAGCGTTTGCGCTAGGGAGTCGCTGCGTCGTCTACTGCCGCTCTGACCCAGGAGTCCGTCCAGCAAGCCCCCGCTTTGTTCTTTGCCTTCCAATACGGCCTTGGCTTGGGCAGCAAGGTTCTCAGCCCGCTGCTGGAGGATCTCGTAGGCCGATTCGCGGTCTATTTGTTTTTCGAATACGCCGTAGACGGGGGAATGCTGGATGATGCGCTGCCGCTCCTCCGGTGTAATCGGGCCGATCCGGGAGCGTGGCGGGGCGATGAGCACGCGCTCGACCGGTAGGGGGGTGCCCTTTTCGTCTAGACAGGAGACCAGGGCTTCGCCCACCCCAAGCTGGGTGATGGCTTGAGCCGTGTTGAGCCCGGGTTTCGGGCGGAAAGTCTCGGCGGCGACCTGCACCGCCTTCTGGTCACGGGGGGTGAAGGCGCGTAGGGCGTGTTGGATGCGGTTGCCGAGCTGGCCGAGGATAGGTAGGGGTACATCCAATGGGCTCTGGGTGATGAAGTACACGCCTACGCCCTTGGAGCGGATCAGACGTACCACACGCTCGATGGTGTCAACTAGGGCCTTGGGGGCATCGTCGAACAGCAAGTGAGCCTCATCAAAAAAGAACACCAGCTTGGGCCGCTCGGCATCGCCGACCTCGGGCAACTTCTCAAACAGCTCGGCCAAAAGCCAGAGCAGCAGGGTCGCGTACAGGCGGGGGGAGTGGTAGAGCTTTTCGGCGGCGAGGATATTGATCACGCCGCGTCCCTGCGGATCGGTCTGGATGAGGTCATCCAGGGTGATAGCCGGCTCGCCGAATAAGTAGTTGCCGCCCGCATCCTCAAGGGTTAGCAGGGCGCGCTGAATGGCCCCGATGCTCGCGGCAGAGACATTCCCGTAGATGGCGGTCAGCTCTTTGGCGTGCTCGCCCACATACTGAACTATCGCGCGCAGGTCTTTGAGGTCGAGCAACAGCAGCCCTTCCTCATCCGCCAAGCGGAAGGCGATGTTGAGGACCCCAGCCTGGGTCTCATTGAGGTTCAATAGGCGCGCCAGAAGCAGCGGCCCCATTTCCGAGATGGTGGTGCGCAGCGGGTGGCCGAGCTCGCCGTAGACATCCCAGAACACGACTGGCGCGGCCTCGAAGGTGTGGTCGTCAAGACCAAGCTTTTCCACCCGCTCGCGGATCCGTGGGTGGTCCATCCCGGGCTGGCTCAGGCCAGCGAGGTCGCCCTTGATGTCGGCCATAAAGACCGGGGTGCCTATGCGGGAGAAGCCCTCAGCCAGGGTTTGCAGTGTGACACTCTTGCCGGTGCCGGTGGCGCCGGTGATAAGGCCGTGGCGATTGGCCATGCGGCCAAGCAGGCGGATTGGGATCTCCCCAGCCCCAATCAGGATGTCATGTTCCATGGATCGGTATGTTCCGTGCTTCACATTGATTGGCCCATTGTAGGGGAAGAGCGGGAATGTCTGTGCGTGTTATTCTTACCAAGTTCTTTGGTCAGGTATGAAGTGGCTATGTTAGGTCGTCTAGGTGCTCTGTGGGGGCTGCTTGGGGTTCTGCTGCTGATTGGCTGGGCCGTGGTGCGGCTTATGCCGATGGCTGTGGAAGCCTGGGGTATGCCCTGGGGGATGATTGAATGGTTGGTGGCCGTTTTGTGGCTGGTGTTCATGCTGGTGGGGGAGGGCTATCGCGGCTTCCAGAAAGGTTTTGCCCCGCGCGTGGCCGCCCGTGCCCGCTATTTGCGCGAGCATCCGTACCCACTGCACGTGCTGTTGGCACCGCTGTTTTGCATGGGATTCATCCACGCTACCCGCAAGCGGCGCATTGTCTCCTTGGCCGTGACCTCGGGCATCGTGGTGTTGATCCTGGCGGTCAGGATGCTGCCGCAACCCTGGCGAGGGATCATCGATCTTGGTGTGGTGGCAGGGTTGAGCTGGGGCCTGGTGGCGATTGCTGCCTTCGGGGTTTGGGCACTCACGACTGAACGCTTCGATCACCCTGCGGAAACGCCGGATGAGGAGCAGGGACAGGGTGCATGACTCCTCAAGTCCAGAAAGGTAAGCAGGCTGGCCCGGCCAGCCCGGGATGAGAGGGTTAGCGGCGGCTGACCGCGCGATAGATGGCGTAGGCGCCGCCGACCATCAGGATGGGCAGGACAACGATGCTTCCCTAGGCAGCCGGGTCGTTCATGATCAGGTTCATCACACCTCTCCCATCAAGTCGTTGTGTCATTCGGCGCTGAAGAGTTATGTCCGCAAGTCCCCATGATTGTTGTGTGATTGGGGGCTTGGCGTTCGCGTCAGGTCGCGCAGGCTCATCCCGCTCAGGGCCTGGGCACGGCATGCGTGCATCCGCCGCATGATGGTCGAGACAGCCGAGCCTTCTTCGTCGAGGACCGTCGCACCCTCGGCCACTTCGATCACTTTCTCCAGCGGGATGACCTCCAGTGCCGCCGCGGGGCGCCATGCCGGTGGCTTGTGCGTATCCGGCATCAGGATGTTCATCGCATGCAGGCGCTCAAGCAGGGAAAGAATGTCGTCCTGGCGCATATCCAGGCGGCTGGCCAAGGCGGGCGCGGTCCATCCAGGGCCAGCATGGGCGAAGTCGTCGGCGATCAGGGCCACCATGCGCAGGACGGTTTCGGTAGGAGATCGGCTGTGTCCATCGAGGCGACGGCCCACGCGCTGTGGATTCTGTAGTGCGTAGCTGACGCTCGCGCCCAGCAGCAGGATCAGCCAGGCGAGGTGGAGCCAGAGCATGAATAGAATCAGCCCGGCAAAGGCGGAATAGATGGCCGTGTAGTTTCCGGTCTTGACCACCACGTCAGCGAACAGGCGCCCGGTAAACAGCCAGACCACGGCCGCTAGTGCGGCGCCGATCAGGGCCGGCCCTAGCCGCACGTGAGTGTTGGGGACGTAGATGTAGATGAAGGCGCAGACGCCGGCCAGCATCAGATAGGGGGCGAGCCGTTCCAGGCCGTGGCCCAAGGGGGTCAGGAGTCCCCCCGCGATCGGCAGGCTTGCCGCGGCCCCGGAAAACTGAGTGAGGGCACTGATGATCGCGAACAGCAGCACCGGGCCGACGATCACAACCGACAGGTAGTGGGTGAAGCGTTGCGCCAGCGGGCGGTCCTCACGCACGCGCCAGACATCGTTGAAGGCCCGCTCAACTTTCTGCATCAGCGCGATCACGGTGTAAAAAAGCAGAGCCAGGCCGATGGTCCCGAGCACACCGACGCGGATATTTTCGACGAAGCCGACGATGCGGCTCGCGATCTCCTCGCCCTGTGTGTCTAGCGGCTCGAGCACATTCAGCAGGAAGGGCAGCAAGACGTCCTGTACGCCGAACGCCTTCAGCACCGAGAAGCTCACCGCCAAAAGTGGGGCGAGCGAGAGCAGAGTGGTGAAGGATAGGCTCATCGCGTGCAGGTTGAGTTGCCCCTGATCCAGTTCCTGCCAGAGGTGCCGTCCGACGAGCAGGATCCGTTTCCACGCCGTACGCACGACGGGCATTAGGCGTTGAGGGCGTAGACGCATGGGTCTATTCTCGAAAATATTCATCAATCATACGCCATGGGACCATCCATGCAGGACATCAAACCACCGCCCGTCGTACTCGTCTTCGCCGGCCTCGACCCCACCGGCGGGGCGGGCCTTTCGGCCGACATCGAGGCCATCATCAGCCAGGGATGCCATCCGGCTCCCATCGCCACTGCCCTCACCGTGCAGGATACCCGCGATGTGATCAGGGTGGGGCAGGTGGATGCCCTGCTGGTGGTTGAACAGGCCCGCGCCCTGCTGGAGGACATGCCGGTCGCAGCAATCAAGCTTGGCATGCTTGGGAGCGCGGCGATGGTCGAAGCCATCCATACCATCCTGCGCGATTATCCAGAGATCCCTGTCGTGCTCGATCCTGTGCTGCGTGCCGGTGGGGGTACAGAACTTGCGGACGAGGAGCTCATGGAAGCGATGCGCGAACTTTTGATTCCGCAGGTCACCATTCTCACCCCCAATAGCGAGGAGGCGCGTCGTTTGGCCCCAGATGCCGATAGTCTGCATGGCTGTGCTCTGTCCTTACTGGAGCAAGGTAGTGAGTATGTGTTGATTACCGGTACGCATGAGCCGACCCCCGAGGTTGAGAACCTGCTCTTTGGGGGACATCGTCTCATCGAAACGTTCCGCTGGCCGCGCCTTCCTGAGAGCTATCATGGTTCGGGTTGTACCCTCGCCTCCGCTATCGCCGGTCTGCTGGCCCAGGGGCATGAGCCGATGACCGCCATCCATCAAGCGCAGGATTACACCTGGCAGGCGCTCGAGCAGGCTTACAGATTGGGATTTGGACAGATGATTCCGAACCGTCTGTTTTGGACGGGGGGCGAGGACGAGGCGTTTGATGAGGAGGATGGAAACCATGCCATGCTCCATTGATAGGCAAAGCCTGCTCGCACGGTTGGATGCCATCGAGACGGCCATGCGCGATCTTGGTCTTTGGTCGCTTGAGCCGCCCTCGGCCGAGGCGCTCGCAAGCCAGACGCCTTTCGCGGCCGACACCATGCCGCTGCAGATGTGGCTGCAGTGGATCTTCCTGCCGCGCATGCGCGAGACCATCCGTTTGGGGCTTCGGCCGCCCGCCGCCTGCAACATCCATCCCTTCGCCGCACACAGCTTCGTCGGTTACGGCCTCGCCGCCCGACCGCTCGTCGCGGCCATCCGCGCCTTCGATGAGGCCTTCGCAGCTTGGGTGAAGTCGATCTGACCGGTCCACTCAACCGAGCAGCATCTTCACGCCCAGTCCGATCAAAAGCAGAGCGAAGATCTTCTTCAAGACATCGACCGGCAGCCGGTGGGTGAGTTGGGCGCCTACGCGGGCGAACAGGATGCTCATGAGGCCGATGCCGAGCCAGGCCGGAAGGTAGACGTAGCCCAGGCTCATCTCGGGCAGACCCTGCGTGCTCCATCCGGCCAGCACGTAGGCCGCCGAACCGGCGATGGCGGCGGGCAGACCGATGGCCGCGGAGGTGGCGATGGCGTTGCGGATCGGCATGTTGCACCAGACGAAGAAGGGCGTG
>JARJMX020000184.1 GCA_029335925.2 Gammaproteobacteria bacterium | reverse complement strand
CCAAGCGATGCCTACGAGTACGATGGCGTAAGCCATGTCACCCGCAAAAGCGATTGCGAAGCTAGATCCGCGAACCAGTTCAAACGTGACGGTGACCGCCCAGGCGCCGACGATTGCAGCAGCGATTTCCTTGGTCGCCCTAGTACCTGCGACGGCCGAGTAAATACAAAGCGTCAAGGCCACGCAGCTGAGTGCGATGAGCCGCACCTGAAACGGGTACATAATCGGCCCTCGCCAAACCAACGAGCTGGTCCAGACACCTTCACTGCCATTGCCAGGTTAATGGTCCCTGCACATTACAACGCTAAGCTTCGAGCGGCGATCGACAGGCTTTGATGGAGAAAGGGGCGGCTGAGGTGATCGCTCGAAGCCGCCCCAAACGTCAGAGCAGCTACTTATGACAGACCTTATCCATCGCGATGCAGGAGTTGCCGCAGGGCTTGCCCTTCTTGCAGACGGGGTGTACCCCCGTAGCGGTGCTCGTCGCCTTTGCGACGGGACCCGCAGGGGTTGCGGGAGTCGCCGGGGTAGCGGGTTTGCTGGCCGGCGCCGCAGAGGTAGCCGGAGTAGCGGGCGTAGCCGCCTGACCCTTACACGCCGCCTTGTTGGCATTGCCCTTCTTTGAACAGTCGTACTTTGGCGCGGCCTTGGCCTTGGTCGCCTTTGCATCGGCAGCGGGAGCAGCCACTGCGGTAGCCGCAGGGGCGGCGGCAGCGGCAGCCGTGCACACGGCATAGCTCGCGTAGCCCTTCTTGCGGCAGTCGTAGTGGCGCTCGGCCTGGGCCGGGGCGGCGTCAGCCTTCATGTCCGCCGCGCTCGCCTGGAAGGCGGTGAAAGCCAATGCAGCGGCGGCTATTACTATCAGGTTTCTCATGAGTCGCCCCTCCTTCGGGCGCTTCGACCGTAGAGCCAAATTGCATCGGTTCAACGGACTCGGACCGCAGGAGAACAAGCGCCGCGACCCCCGAACGATGCTTCTATCGTCTGGACACTGCCCACGCGGCTTTCCATCGTGTTTGCCGTTGCTGCGACGCGCCACAACCCCTTTGGGCCGTATTGCCAAGCTTGAAGCGAGTCGCGGTAGAAGGAGCCCGACAAGCTGGGGGAAAGACGCTTGAGCGGGACTTCGTTGGACGCGCCCTATTCGCGCGTTCTGGGCTATTTTATCGCCGAATTTATGATCCGGACGGCGCTGCCCGTCGTGCAAGCTTTCGAAAATGATTTCGAGGCCGCGCTGATATTCCTCGTGATCACCACCCACAATGCGCAGAACGTGATGCTCAATAAGACCTCACGGCAGCGCTATGCGGCATTATCGGAGGATTTGCCGCTAGAGTTGCTCAGGCCTGTCAGCCGCCGCGCTGTGTCGCTCTACACAAAAATTCCCGTTGAGACCGTTCGCAGAAAAGTAGAGCGCTTGATCGAGATGGGGTTCGTGGAATCTCACCCACGGGGCCTGATCGTCCCATCATCGGTAAAAGACATTCCGCTATACCGTGACACGGTCGCCATCCAAGAAGCCAACCTGCGGCGCTTATTCGCAATGGTCGCCGAGGCGATCTCTGGTGATCCTAGCGCGGCTTCATTGTTCTTCCAGGCGCTCAGCACGGGCGGCCTGACGACCGACGATCAGGACGCTACATGAGCCGACATCGGCGCTGACTTTGCATCAAGGTTAAGCGTCGTCTCCTATCGGGACGGAAGCTGTTCGGGGGGAGAGCTTGTCACCGTCCCGCATTAGGGTTGCCGACCTTCAGTCTCGATTGTGTCGTCCGTCAGGGAGCACGATCGAGGCTGTTGGGGTCGGACTGGCCGATCTCTGTGCGGTCATGGAACATAACGCCGAGATCGAGGCTCTTTTCGAACGCTTGGCTGAGAAGCTGGAGGCGAGTGGCCTGACAGTAGACCAACTGATTGAGCAGGAGAGGCGCTGAGGCTCTCGAACGCGGCCCGCCTCCGTGGGGGGAGACGGGCCGCTAGCCTGCGGAGTGGAGCTACGCTGGCGGAGCAGTAGTCCCACGGCTAAGCTTGGCCCGCAATGGGTCGCTCAGTCTGGGTAGGTGTGGCGCCCTACACGATGTGGTGACCACTGTCGCCATGCGGGGTGAGATGGGCTGAGCGGCCATGTGCAGCTTTGCTTTGAGGCCTGCTGGGGCAACGAAACACGAGCAGCTCAGCATCCCACACCTCGAACCCATGAGGCAGCCAGCTTGAGATGGAGTGGGTGAGCCCCCGGTGCGGGCGCGTATCGCCAAGACGGCTGTCACTTTGACCCATAGGTGCGTGCTTTGTACTCGCGGGTTTGCGCCGTCTATTAGGCCGCTACGAGTATGTCGCTTTCACGCGTACAGGTGACATCGAGGATATTGGTTTCTACCGCAAGCTTCTCGACGACAGCGTCTTGGACAATCATCACAAAGCGTCTGCTGCGCTCACCCATGAAGTGCTCAGATTCGCGAGCGATCAATCCCATTGCTCGCACCAGCTCCAGATTTCCGTCGGACAGGAAGCGAATTGATCGCTCGGGATCGATTGATTTTGCCCAAGCATCTAACGCCCATGGAT
>JARJMX020000168.1 GCA_029335925.2 Gammaproteobacteria bacterium | reverse complement strand
GCTTGGGCGGTACAGCGAAAAGAATTTTTCAGTCCCCACTAAAGCTTGGAAGCATCGTGCCGATAACAAGCTCGAAAGCGGAGTTTGGACGAAAAAGATCCAGTCAGGGCTAAAGCTTCTCCAAGTCCCGCCGATAAGGTTCCTGACCGATTTCAACCGCGCCCACGCGCAAGCACAAGGAGACCTAGCTATGGCTAACGTCGTCAATACCAACATGATGTCCATCAATGCACAGCGCAGTCTGTACAAGACGGACATCCTCCAGAAAACCGCAATGGAGCGTCTGGCCTCTGGGTTGCGGGTCAACAGCGCCAAGGACGATGCTGCAGGCATGTCCATCGCAGAGCGCATGACCTCCCAAATTCGCGGCATGACCGTGGCCGTGCGCAACGCCAATGATGGCCTCTCCATGGCACAAACGGCAGAAGGGGCCATCACTGAGCTGCAAGGCATGCTCCAGCGCATGCGCGATCTGACCATACAGTCGATGAATGCCACCAATGCGGTTTCTGATCGCAAAGATTTGAACACTGAGTTCCAGCAGCTCAAGCAGGAGATCGGCCGCATCATCGGCAATACCGAGTTCAACGGCAAGAAGATTCTCAACACCTCCGGCACCAGCTATCAGTTCCAGGTGGGGGCCAATACCGCGAGCAACAACCGCATCAAAGTATCGTTGGCCAACCTGTCGAATGCCTCTGTTGGCATTGGTAGCGCGATGACGGCGGGGATGCATATTTCCACCCAAACCGGAGCGTCCGCTGTTGCCAAGGGTAACTCGGTGATTACGGTTCTGGATGGGGCGATCAATAAGCTCAACAATCTACGCGGTCGTCTGGGGGCGGCTCAAAACCGCTTCAATGCGACGATTTCCAACCTGCAGAGCTCGATCGAGAATCAGAGTGCGGCACGTTCCCGCATCATGGATGCTGACTTTGCCGCTGAGACTGCGAACCTCAGCCGTGCTCAGATCCTGCAGCAAGCGGGTATTGCGATGCTGGCCCAAGCCAACCAGGCGCCGCAGGCGGTTCTTGGTCTGCTGCGGTAACATCGGGGTGGCCTAGTCTTATCCTGGTGGGGGGAGTTGGCTGACGCTCTCCCCTCCTCATAGGAGGGGCATCGATGCTTATCAATCCCAACCTATTACAGTCCGTGTCGGTCGCTAGGGCACAGATGGCTTCAGATGGGAACAGCGGCACCGCATTTCGAACGGAGCCCGGCACATCCGCGCGGGCTGCTGCAGTTTCTGGTTTAGCCTCTGGCGAGCCTTCATCGGCGGCGCGCCCTAAGGACCCGTTCCAATCCGATCCCCAAGGTGCGCAACCCGATGCGAAGGAACTCGATCAGGCCGTGACTCGCGCCAAGGAATACATTCAATCCGTACGCAGGGATTTGAATCTCAGTTACGATGAGGAGACAGGGCTGCTCGTCATCAAAGTCGTCGACAAGGATACTGAAGAGGTTGTACGGCAGATTCCACCCGAAGAAATCCTGGCTTTCATCCACAATATGCTCAAACTAACGGGCGAGCGTGAGGGTGTATTGCTAAAAGAAAAGGCGTGAGCCGCCAAGACTTCATGCATGGAGTCGGCGGATCTTTTTGAAAATTCCTATCGAGGTGCTCCCATGGCTATCACATCCACAGGTCTTGCCACTGGTATGAATATTAACGCCCTCGTTCAGCAGTTGGTGAATGCTGAGGGGCAGGCGGCCAAAGGACTGCTCGACCACCAGCAGGCTCGCGTCGACACACGGCTTTCCGGCCTAGGTAAACTCAAAGGCGCGCTCTCCTCGTTCCAGACGGCCCTCAAGAAACTTGAGGCCCTCGACACCTTCAGCGCACGCAAGACCACATTGAGCAATGATTCGGCTCTGACCCTGCGGGCTGATCGGACAGCAGCGGTGGGTTCCTACAGCATCGAGGTTCTCAGCCTTGCCCGAGCGGAAAAGATGGTTTCCTCAGGCTTTGATTCCGTGAGCACAGTGGTGGGTACAGGCACCCTGATCCTGGGGGTGGGTAGTAACAGCTTCAGCGTGACCATTGATTCGTCGAACAACACCCTGGCGGGGATTCGTGATGCGATCAACCATGCCAGCGACAACACAGGAGTGAGTGCGACTATCGTCAATGCGGATGATGGCAATGGTGGTACGGTGAGCAAGCTGGTGCTCACTGCCAAGGAGACAGGCACCGCCAACGCCTTGAGTGTGAGTGTCATTGATGACGATGGCAACAACACCGATGCCTCCGGGTTGTCAGGGCTTGCCATGACCCAGTTGGTCGCAGCGCAGGATGCCGTGATCCGGGTGGATGGTCAGACCATAACACGCTCATCCAATACCATCAGCGATGCCGTCAGTGGGTTGACCTTCAACCTCAAGGCCGTCACGACCAGCCCGGTTAGCGCGCAGGTGAGTGCGGATACCGAGGAGATCGTGAAGGCATTGCAGGGTTTTGTTGACAGCTACAACAGCCTGCGTCAAGTCATGAGCGACCTCGGCCGGTACGACCCCGCTACCAAGAAGGCGGCTGAGCTGACAGGCGATGCTACGCTCCGCAACCTACAGCAGCAGTTGCGCCGTGATCTGACTTCCAATGTGTCCAGCATCAGTGGTGGGGTGAATTCCCTTGCCGACATTGGCATCGAAATCGACCGTTACGGTGTCATGAAGCTCAATAGTGCCAAGCTCAGTGATGCCATCAATGGCAATCCTGCAGTCGTGTCCGAGCTCTTCCGTTCTGCTGACGGCATTGCCACCCGAATCAATGCCAAGATTGATGAATATCTCAAATCGGGGGGGATACTGGATACCCAGACCCGCTCAATGAACGATCAGAAAAGGCAGATTGCCGATCGTCGTGCTGCGCTCGAGGCGCGGCTTGGCAAAATCGAAGAGCAATATCTGAAGCAGTTCAACAAGATGGATCAGATCGTTGCAAGCTATCAGAGCACCGGCAACTACTTGGCTGCCCAGCTTGCCGGTTTGTTGAAATAAGATTTATGGAGTTATTCGATGTATATCTCTCCCCGTTCCATGGGTGCGAGTTTCTATTCCAACGTTGGTCTGCAGTCTAGCATCCACAACGCCAGTCCGCACCGGCTGATCCAAATGTTGATGGAAGGCTTCATCGAGCGTGTCAATGTCGCTAGGATTGCCATCGAGCGCGGTGATCATGCGCTGAAGGGCACGCAGATCTCCAAGGCCATCGCCATCCTTGGGGGATTGAAGGATGGCCTGGATTTCGAACAAGGTGGTGAGCTTGCCACCAATCTCAGCAATCTATACTCCTACATGGAATTGAGGCTTTTCGAGGCCAGTGCCAAGAATGACCCAGAGCGTCTCGAGGAAGTCAAGCGCCTGATGCTCGAGATCAAAGGGGCGTGGGACGCGATCCCCGAAATAGCCAGCAGGCCTTGAGTCAAAAGGCATGGATCCTTACCGCGAGGAGATGCAGGCTATCATGCTCATCTCCCATGAATTACGCCAAGCCATAGATGACGAGGCGGTGCCTTTGGATCGCATCGAGTCGCTGGTGGTCGAGCGGGAAAAGCGCATTAGGCGCTTTTTTTCATCCCCTCTCGTTGCCGAGCGGCAGGCTGAAATCGCCGCCTGGATTCAGAATCTCATGGCCATCGATCGCGAAGCAATGGAGATACTCATCGAGCGGCAGCAGCGGCTGCAGAAGCAGCACGCGGCCATGCGTCATCAAGCACACGGAATCGCTGAATATCAGCAGACCGATGCCTTGGATGGATGATCAGGACGCAGGGCCTGGATGCACCGAACTTGTCTGCATCGCCTTCTCCAATTCCCTGCGCATGGCTTGCACGCTTTGGTCATCGGCTTGCTCCCCAAGCATATGGTCGAGCACAAGCAGCGCTCCTTCATAAGCCTGCTGGTCGATCAGGTGCCTGGCTAGTCGGAGTTTGGCGTGGGTATCCTCGGGGAAGCGCGCAATATGGCGTTGGTAGGCCTCCAAGGCTGCGAGCGGATCCCCTGCAAGGCGCAGCATTTCAGCGTACTGCAGCGTATATTGTTCCGAAATCAAGGCCAGACACTGCAGGGCATGCAGTGCCTGTTCGGTCTGGCCTTGATCGAGGCTCCAGTTCACCATCCGTAGTAGGGCATCCTCACTTAAGCGTAGATCGCCGACTTCCAGTACTTGGGTATAGGCCGTGAGTGCGGTGGCCATGTCGCCTTCCAGTTCGTGCAGATAGCCCTCGACTAGAAGGATGAAGGGACGGCCCTGCGCGTTGTCGTGATGATTCCTGAGCGCCACGAGCAGCCCCTGAAGGGCGTCGCTCTTGCGCTGGGCGAAGAGCTGTCGGGCGCGGATGCGTGCTGAGCCAAGGTCGGCATGGGCCTTGGCGCGTTGCATGTGTTGCGTGTGGGTGTGCGCAAGGTCCTGCTCGAACTCCTGTTCCAGCGCCTGACAGAGGGTCTGCTCCTCAGCGGTCAGTCGGCTGGTCCGTTCGGGATGGCGTAGGGTCCACACCCGAATTCGCCCCGGAATGGCGTAGCGCCGCCAGCCATCGACAAGAGTCGCCAGCGGCAGGGTGTCGTCCTCCTCCTGCAGGCGTAAGGCCAATCGTCCTTCAGCCTCCTTAAGAATCGCCTCCAGCCGCTCGGTGCCGCTCAGATAGGCAGCGTAGTAGTCGTGGCCGATCGTCCGCGTCTCTTCGGCGCTCATAGTTTCATAGTCCGTGAAGGGACGCATGGCCCTCAGCATGGTCCGCAGCCCCATGCGCTTGACGATCAAGCTCAAAGGCCCGTGCTTCTTGTTGAGGGTCTTCTCAATCCGGTCCAGCCTCTTTTTAGACCTGCCATTCTCGATCAGTCCACTGTCCGTATTGAACATCGAATCATTGATGCGAATGGCCTCTTTGATGAGATGGCGCATGGTTTCCAGCTCGTGGCGGACCCGCGCAAACTCGTCCTCCAGTGCCCGGTAGTGGTTAAGGCGCTGCTTGCCATTCAAGGGGGGGAGTAAATCGGCAAGGCGGGATGGGACATCAAGCGGCTCGCTGGGGATAGGGAGCGCATCAAGCGCAATGTGCTCAATCGCCTCGATCTTCGCAGCGCCGGGGGAGGGGTTGATCAGAATGCAGCCGTGCTCGGTTAGATAGCGAGCCTGTCGGCCCAGGGTGTCAATGGCGGTGGCAAAGTCCGGTGTGGTGGCGGCCTTGTGACCTGTGTAGGTCTCGACCTCCAGCTGGGTGAGATCGAAGCGTGGACCAGCGGCACGTTCATTGCTGCCGAGGGCATGGGTGTAACCCTCAGGCGTGAAACACAGATCAACCCCGCCGAGGATGATGGTGCGAAAACCCAGCTCGAAGGCGACGTGCAGGGCGGTGTTAGTCACCGTCGGCCCCGGTGCGGTGAGGGGGGTATTGGGGTTGAGTTTCGAGCTCCAGGGCAATAGCTCGCCGAGATACAAGGCGCGGTGAGGCCATTGCGCCAGCAGTCTGGGCGCGACGTGGTACTTATGGATCAGGGTGGTTCGCGCATCGAACGTTAGCATCGGTTTGCTGATGTCATAGCTGAGCTCGGTGGGGTCGACCGAGAAGATGAAATCCGGGGTGATACCCGTTTCCTTAAGGCGTGCGGCGATCCTGGAAACCGCCAGCACGGCGAGCTTATCCCGATGTTGAGCAACCCAAGGCAAGAAGGCGTCTAGCGAGGGGCCGCCTGCAAGCAGCACAGCGGTTTTACCAGCAAAGGCCTGGCGCAGGATGTGGGCGGGTTGAATGTTGTCGGCTGCGTTCAGCAACTGGCAGGTGATAAAAGACTCATCGCCAAGCTGGGCCACGGCTTGCCAGCGCAGTTTGTCCACCTCCTCCTTCAGATGCCAGGCAAGCTCGGTGTATTCCGGGTGATGCTGATCCTGGGCGGCAATGGACATCACTACCTTGACGGCATCCAGGTAGAGATACTGATCCAGGTGTAGCGCGGCGGCCTCCTCCAGCCAGCGGGAGAGAGGGGTGCAGCGGAGGGACGCATCGTCCTCCTGGCAACACCCTTCTTCCAGCAGACGGGCATGCAGCTCGTCCAGCTCGACGAACAGGTAACGGCTGCCTGCCGGACGTTCCAAATTACGGACATACTCGTACAGCAGACCCGAATCCGAGCCCGCGACGATGTAAAGGCTGTCTTCCGCGCGGAAGGTGTCCTTGAACGCGAGTTCGAAGGTGGAATTGGCGCCAAAGCGATCGAAAGCATGCCGGTTGACGCTGTAGAGGTAGCGATCGCCGAAGGTATTCTGGATGAAGGGTTCCCGTGGGACGGGCTCGTAGGCGCCGTTCGTCGGGGTGGACTCGGAGAAAAGGGTGGGGGGCATGGTGCTTATCCAGAGGGTCCTGTGGGGGCTTGCCTAATCATAGGCAAGCCAATGACCTTCGGCTATGCTGCCCCCATAATCCTGTTTCATGTCAAAGGATTGCCTATGACTGCTCAAGCCGCTCGCCGCGTCCTTGTGACCGGAGCCGATGGTTTCATTGGCTCCCACCTGGTAGAAATGCTCGTTGCCCGTGGCTACTCCGTACGTGCCCTGGCCCAGTACAACAGCTTCAACCACTGGGGCTGGCTGGAGGATGTAGCGTGCCGGGAGGCGATCGAGGTGGTCAGTGGGGATATCCGTGATGCCCACTTCTGCCGCACGTTGCTGAAGGATGTGGATGTGGTCTTCCACCTTGCGGCACTGATTGCCATTCCCTATTCCTACGTGGCGCCCGAGAGCTATGTGGACACCAACGTGCGCGGTACGCTGAACATCTGCCAGGCTGCTTTGGAGGCCGGGGTGAAGCGGGTGATCCACACCTCGACCAGCGAGGTCTACGGTACGGCGCGCTACGTGCCAATCGACGAGCAGCATCCGCTCCAGCCACAATCGCCCTACAGCGCTTCTAAGATCGGTGCGGACGCCATCGCTCAGAGTTTCTACCACAGCTTTGGCCTACCGCTCACTGTGGCCCGTCCCTTCAACACCTACGGCCCGCGCCAGTCAGCGCGCGCGGTGATTCCGACCATCATCAGCCAGATTGCCTCAGGCAAGCGCAGCATCGAGCTGGGCGATTTGACCCCTACACGCGATTTCAACTACGTCGAGGACACCTGCCGCGGTTTCATCGCCCTCGCCGAGTGCGAGGCAGCGGTAGGCGAGGTAGTCAATATTGGCTCAAACTACGAGATCTCGATTGGCGAGATTTTGAACCTCATCCGCGAGCTGATGGGGACCAATATCGAGGTGATACAGGATAAGCGCCGCCTACGTCCACAGGGTTCCGAGGTCTTTCGGCTGTGGTGCGACAACAGCAAGATCAAACGTCTGACCGGATTCAGGCCACAGGTAGATATTCGCGAAGGACTGGCGCGCACTATCACTTGGTTCACCAACCCCGACAACCTTAGGCGCTACAAGACCGGCATCTACAATGTCTGAGTCCTTCATCCGTTTTGTGCGTGAGCTTTATGGCGAGCCTACGGCGAGCATCCCGCTGCATGCCCCGGTGATGGGGGCGCGGGAGAAGGCACGCGTGGGAGAGGCCATCGATTCCGGCTTCGTTTCCAGCGTCGGGGCCTTTGTGACCGAGTTCGAGCGGCAAGTGGCTGCCTTCTTGGGTAGTCGGTATGCCGTAGCTGCAGTCAATGGCACCGCCGCGCTGCATGCTGCCCTGGTGGTGGCCGGCGTGAGGGCAGGAGACTTGGTGCTGACCCAATCCCTGACCTTTGTTGCCACCTGCAATGCCATCCATTACTGCGGTGCGGAGCCGGTGTTCGTGGATGTGGATGAAGAGACCTTGGGCCTTTCGCCCGAGGCCCTTGTTGACTGGCTGGCGGAGCACGCCGAGCGGCGCGACGATGGTGCTTACGCGCGGGATAGCGGGCGTCGGATTCGCGCCTGTGTGCCCATGCATACCCTTGGCCATCCGGTGCGGATTGAGAAGATCGCCGCGATCTGCAATGCATGGGGTATTGATCTGATCGAGGATGCAGCCGAAGCCTTGGGAAGCGTACGGAATGGGCGGTATTGCGGCACCTTCGGTCGTCTGGGGGTTTTCAGCTTCAACGGCAACAAGATCATCACCACCGGCGGTGGGGGGATGATCGTCACCGATGACGAAGACCTGGCCCGCCGCGCCAAGCACCTGACCACCACGGCCAAGAAGCCCCACCCTTGGGCCTTCGAACACGATGAAGTGGGGTTCAACTACCGCCTACCCAACCTCAATGCCGCCTTTGGTGTGGCACAGATGGAACGCTTGCCCGAGCTTTTGGCCGACAAGCGTGAGGTGGCCGCGGCCTATGCCCGCTGGTGTGCGGCGCAAGGCGTTGCTTTTGTGCACGAACCGGCGGGGGCGCGCAGCAACTACTGGCTCAATGCTCTGCGCCTTGTAGATGAGGCCGAGCGCGACGCCTTCCTTGCGGCCACGAACGCAGCTGGGGTTATGACCCGCCCGCTGTGGACCCCCATGCACCGCCTGCCGATGTACGAAAAGGCCCGGCGTGGCCCTTTGCCAATGACCGAGCACCTGGCGGCGACGGTGGTGAACATCCCAAGCTCGGCCCGTGTGGTGGGAGGTTGAGATGCCGCGACGTAGAATCGCAGTCATCACGGGCACACGGGCGGATTATGGCCTGCTCTACTGGCTAATCCACGACCTGCATGTCTCAGCGGACTTTGAGCTCCAGCTCGTGGTCACTGGCATGCACCTGATGTCGGAGTTCGGTCATACGGTGGAGGTGATCGAGCGCGATGGCTTTCCCATCGCGGCGCGGATTGATCTTGACCTGCATTCAGATGCCACCGAGGCGGTGGCGCGGGCTATGGGGGTGGGTATGATGGGTTTGGCCGAGACCTTCGCCCAACTGCTCCCCGAGTACGTGGTCATCCTCGGCGATCGCTTCGAAATGCTGGCCGCGGCCGCAGCGGCCTTTGTCCAGCGCATCCCCATTGCCCACATCCACGGCGGCGAGGTGACCGAGGGCGCGTTGGATGAGGGCTTTCGCCATGCCATCACCAAGCTCGCCGCCCTGCATTTCACTGCAGCGGAGCCCTATCGGCGGCGAGTCATTCAGATGGGAGAGCTGCCAGAGCGGGTATTCACCGTGGGAGCGCCGGGATTGGATCACCTCACCCGCACGCCACTTCTCCGGCGAGCCGAACTGGAGCAGGCGCTGGGGTTTGCCCTTGCGCCACAGACCTTGCTCGTCACCTTTCATCCGGCCACCCTGGATGCCGAGGACGCCGCGAGCCAGTGCCGTGCCCTACTGGAGGCCCTGGACGCTTTTACCGAGGCGCACATCATCTTCACCCTGCCCAATGCCGATCCCGGTGGCCGGGCCATGATCCCCCTGCTTGAGGACTACGTCGCTCGGCACCTCGCACGCTGCCACCTGTTTGCCAGCCTTGGCCAGGTGCGCTACCTCTCCCTGCTGCGTGAGGTGTCGGTGGTGATCGGCAATTCTTCCAGCGGGATCATCGAGGCCCCAAGCGTTGGTACGGCCACGGTGAACATCGGTGACCGCCAGCGAGGGCGGCTGCGGGCGGAGAGCGTGATCGACTGCGGCCCCCGCACACCCGAGATCGAGGCGGCCATCCGCCGTGCCCTCAGCCCTGACTTTCAGGCGGGCCTTGCGCAGGTTGTCAATCCTTACGGCACCGGGGATGCCGCTCGGCGAATGCTGGAGATCCTTCGCCAGGTGGATCGCGCCAGCCTTATGCGCAAGCCTTTCTACGACCTTCCCGTGGAGTGCCTATGAAGCCCATCCAGGTCATCGCCGAGGCGGGTGTCAATCATAACGGTCAGCCCGATCTGGCCTTCGCCCTGATTGAGGCCGCCGCGCGCGCCGGGGCGGATATGGTCAAGTTTCAGACCTTCAAGGCCGAGGCGTTGGTCACCCGCGAAGCTCCCAAGGCGGCCTACCAGCAGCAGGCCACAGGGGCGGCCGAATCGCAGTTTGAAATGCTCAAGCGTCTAGAGCTGCCCTTTGCCCTGCACCATGAACTGAAGGCTGAGGCCGAACGGTTGGGGTTACGTTTTCTCTCCACCGCCTTCGATGGCGAGAGCCTGCGCTTTTTGCGCGATGAGCTGGGCTTGGAGCTGCTGAAGATCCCCTCCGGCGAGCTCACTAACGCCCCTTTCTTGCTTGAACACGCGCGCAGCGGCTGTGCGCTGATCGTTTCCACCGGTATGGCCACCCTGGCAGAGGTGGAGGAAGCGCTGGGGGTGATTGCCTTCGGCCGCATTGCTGGGGCCGAGGAGCAGCCCTCGTCCGCGGCCTTCCGCGCGGCCTATACCAGCGTCGAAGGCCAGGCCGCTCTGCGCCGTGACTTGACCCTGCTGCACTGCACCAGTGATTACCCCGCCGCGCTGGAGAGCGTGAACCTGCGTGCCATGGATACCCTCCACGCCGCCTTCGGTGTGCCGGTGGGCTATTCAGATCACACTCAGGGCGCGTCTATTGCGCTCGCCGCGGCGGCGCTTGGGGCGGTGGTGATCGAAAAGCACTTCACCCTCGACCGCACGCTGCCAGGGCCAGACCATGCCGCCTCGTTGGAACCTTTGGAGCTTGCGGCCATGATCCAGGGCATACGTGCCATTGGTCAGGCCCTAGGCGATGGCATCAAACGCCCGACCCCGACCGAGTATTCCACCGCCCAGGTGGCACGTAAGAGCCTCGTCGCCCGCACCACCATTCGCGCCGGGGAACGCTTTAAGCCCGAGCACATCGCCATCCTCCGTCCGGGGACGGGGATGCCACCGATGCGTTACTGGGAGCTCCTTGGCCGGCCGGCCTCCCGTGACTACGAGGCAGGCAGTCTGCTGGATGAATAAGTCCATCGTCATTCTGGGGCATGGTGGCCATGCGCGGGTCGTGCTGGACGTGCTGCGCTGCCTCGGGTGGCCTGTTGCCGGTTTTCTGACGCCTGACCTTGCGGCCGGGACGGACTGGCTGGGGTTGCCGGTACTGGGCGATGACACTTGGCTTCAAAGCAAAAAGGCAGGCGATCATGCCTATGTCCTAGGTTTGGGGCTGCTGCCGCACCGCCCCACTCTGCGCGCCGCCCTCTATCACCGAGTGCGTGACTTGGGGCTTGATACCCCCGCGCTTATCCACCCCTCGGCCATCTTGGCGCGGGATGTGCATACGGAAAGCGGGGTTCAGATCATGGCCGGGGCAGTCATCCAGCCCGGCAGCATGATCGGTGAAGACGCCCTGCTCAATACCGGCTGCAGGGTGGATCATGACTGTCAGATCGGGGCGCATGCCCACCTCGCCCCCGGAGCCATTCTCTGTGGTGGGGTGCGAGTGGGCGAGGGGGCCTTTATCGGTGCGGGGGCCGTGCTGCTGCCTGGGGTACAGATCGGCGAGGGGGCTCAAGTGGCTGCCGGGGCGACGGTACGCCGAAACATCCCGCCCCGGGTGCGGCACATCCCGGGTCACACCGACAAGCCATTGTGAGGAGAGAGGATCATGAGCTTTGATTGGCGCACCATTCTGCTCAGCCCGGAGGACAGTATCCATCGGGCCATCGAGGTCATCGACCAGGGCGCCAAACGGATTGCGCTGGTGGTGGATGATGCGGGAAAACTACTCGGCACGGTCACCGACGGGGATATCCGCCGCGGCATCCTGCGCCACCTCCCCCTGACCGCGCCGGTGGTCGAGGTCATGAACTCCCAGCCGCATGTGCTGCCACGCCACTACAGCCGTGAGGAGGCCCTGCGCCTGCTGGGTAATGCCCAAGTGCTGCAGGTACCGATCGTGGACGCGCAGGGGGTGCTCGCTGGGCTGGAGACCTTAACCGACCTGCTCAAGCGCCCGCGGCTGGAGAATCCTGTGTTCCTGATGGCGGGTGGTTTTGGCACCCGCCTGCGGCCGTTGACGGACACCTGCCCTAAGCCCATGCTCCAGGTCGGCGGCAAGCCCATGCTTGAGCACATCCTCCAGGATCTGATCGACTATGGGTTTTATCGCTTCTACATCTCGGTGCACTACCTGCGAGAGCAGGTCATCGAGCACTTCCAGGACGGCAGCCGTTGGGGGGTGAACATCCACTACATCCACGAGGACACCCCGCTTGGAACCGCAGGCTGCCTTAGCCTTTTGCCGAAGGAGGCGGTCCAACGCCCCATCATTGTGGTCAATGGCGACATCATGACCCGGGTGAACTATGAGGCCCTGTTGCAGGATCACGATCGCCACACTCCCGCGGCCACGGTCTGCACCCGCCAGTACGACTTCCAGGTCCCCTATGGGGTGATCGAGCACGAGGGGCAACGTATCCTCGACATCATCGAAAAGCCCGTGCATCACTTTTTCGTCAGCGCCGGGATCTATGTCCTGGCCCCGCAGGTCGTGCATGCCATGCAGGCTGGGGT
>JARJMX020000060.1 GCA_029335925.2 Gammaproteobacteria bacterium | reverse complement strand
ACACTCGGCAGACCGGTGATCACCCCGAGGTGCGCCGCAATGCCGAGGCGACGCGGGTGGGCGATGCCCTGACCGTCGCACAGCACAAGCTCGGGCGGCTGCCGCAACTGGCCGAGCGCCACGAGCACGGCCGGCAGCTCGCGAAAGGCGAGCAGGCCGGGGACATAAGGGAAGCGAGTGGGCAGGCGCGCGAGGGCGGTCTCGACCACCCGGCAGGCGGGCATGTCGAGCACCGCCACCGCCGCCCGGGTGGTGCGCCCCTCGTCCTCAAAGCCCACATCCACTCCGGCGATGCATCCGGCGAGGACCGGCGGTCCCTCGCGCAGCACTCGGGCGGCCAGCTCACGCTGGATGGTCACCGCCTCGGTGGGCCTCACATCCCAACGGTGGGGGAATTCGAGCCTCATCGACGGAAGGACGGCAGGCCCTCCAGGAACGCCTCCCACACCAGCAGGCGATGACCGCGCAGGAGAAATAGCGAGCGCCGCGCCCACCGGGGGCCGCTGCGCCCCGGAGTCAGGATGGCAAACTTAATTCGCCGCCCCCCCCTGCGGAAGAGCAGCAAGCCCAGCGGACGCTGCCCGAGGCGCGCAAGACCGAGCCTGCGCTGCGCCGCAGGCGAGCCGAGGGTGATGGCATGCACATAGTGCGTCCACGCCCCCGCGTGCCGACAAGACAGGCGCACCTCGCGCCGCCATACCTGCGCGCCGGTCCGCAGCCCGAGCAGGCGTGCGCTGACGGGATCGGCCTTCGCCCACCCCTCGCCCAGCACCTCGACCACCAGACTCCCAGGACAGACACGCACCAGGTGGCGGGTCAGCGAGCCTGGGGCGCGCAGCCAGGCCAAGGGGGGGCGGGAATGCGTATGAACAGCGCTCATGGAGTGAGGTGAACTTTCATGAAAGCCTCATCCTAGCGCATGCCAAGGGCTGCGGTGAGCACCCCATGGTTATGGGCAAGCCATATCGACGACATTTCCATGTCATCAATCCGTGTCAGCATGATCCGCGCGTCAAGCCATCCCATTCCGGAGTCCTCTCATGAACAAGCACAAGCGCCTTTTCGCCCTGTTCCCACGCGCTGCGCTCGGCGCGGCGGTAGGTTTCGCCCTTTCCGGCTGCGGCGGTGATGGCGATCCCCTCGTCTCCAGCGTCGAATTCACCGCCACCCCAGCGGCCACAACCGCAGAGCAAATGCTCAAGAACTACACCACCTCCGTTGCCCGTGTGACCTACACCGACGGCTCGGTGAAGGAATACCCACTCAGCTACAACACCCTGTTCAAGAACACGGATCAGACCAGCGAGGTCAAGGGCAAGAAATACGCTGCCGGTCAGCTCTTTGACGTCAACATGAACCCGATCAAGGACATCAACGGCGACCCTGTGATCGCCGAAACCCCCGATGCCAACTCGCTCCTCAAGATCGGCGACAAGCTGATGCTGGTCAGCCATTACGAATACGACGATGTCCTCGCCGACGGACGGGATGCCTGGAAGGTGCAGAACTGGTATTCGCGCATGCCGATGAGCATGAGCCTCTCCGAGCTCAAGCAAGAGAGCAATGGCAAGCTCAGCCTCGTCAAGCAGACTGCGGTGGACTTCTCCTCGGTCAACGGCGGCTGGATCTTCTGCGCCGGTGGCCCCTCGCCGTGGAACACTCATATCGGCGGTGAGGAAGATTACGATCTGTACTTTGTGCCCGGTGAAAAAAAATACAGTACCACCCAGGCAGGCCTGAAGGCCATGACTGAGGTCTACTTTAACAACATGAAAACCGCCAATCCTTACCACTACGGTTACATCACCGAAGTTATCCCCAAAGCAGATGGCAGCTATAGCGTGCAGAAGCTCTACAACATGGGCCGTGGCACCTGGGAGCTGGCACGCTTTGCCAAGGATGGGCGCACCGCGGTGTTTGGTGATGACGGGGAATACTCGGGCATCTTTATGTTCGTTGGCGACAAAGCAAATGACCCTAAAGCGGGTGGCTCACTCTATGCCGCCAAGTGGAATCAGACCTCACCCGATGGCAGCGATGGTGGTACGGCCGATATCCAGTGGGTTAAGCTCGGCTCAGCCACGTATGATGAAATCAAGCAGCTGATCGAGTCTGACATCACGCTCGGTGACATCTTCGAGACCTCGCTCACAGAAAAGGAAGGTTTCATCCCCACCCGTGCCGGTTCGGCGCAGACCATCTGGCTTAAGCTCAAACCAGGCATGGAAAAGGCCGCGGCCTTCCTCGAAACTCGCCGCTATGCCGCCTACCTCGGTGCCACCACCGAGTTCACCAAGGGTGAGGGTGTGGCCTTCAACCACGCCGACAAGAAGATGTACTACGCCATGAGCCGCATCGAGAAGTCGATGAAGGCGGCCGATGGCGGGCCGGTGGATCACGTACGCCTGAAGGAAAACAAGGCGGGCGCCACCTACACCTTCGACCTCGCCGGTGGGCAGAAGGACACCGCAGGCAACCCGATCAATTCGGAATACGTCCCCGTCAAGGCCTATGTTGAACCTGCCCTGCTCGGCAAACCGATTAGCGCCGATGCCTACGGCAACACCGCAGACGTCGAGCGCATCGCCAATACCGACAACCTGTTCTATTCCGAGGCGATGCGCACCTTGTTCATCGGCGAAGACTCGGGCATGCACGTCAACAACTATCTGTGGGCTTACAACGTCGACACCAAGAAGCTTAGCCGCATCCTCAACCTCGCTGCCGGTGCCGAATCTACTGGCCTGCTGGTCATCGACGATCTGAATGGCCATGCCTACATCATGTCCAACAACCAGCATCAGGGGGATTGGATCAGCACCCAGCCCGCCGACCTGACCGAGCGCCTGGAGGCTAAGGCCGCGGAGCTGTGGGGGCGTAACAAGTATGGTGTGCCAAACTACCGCCTGGAAGCCCATGTGGGCTATATCGGCGGTTTACCCGCAATCCGCAAGTAACCTTTCTTAGCAGGCCGTAAGGCCTGCTTTTTTCCTTGCCCTTCGCCCAACGAGGGGCAAGGAAAAAAGCATGAGGTGGTTTATGCGCAATACAACGATCCTTGGCTTGAGCGCCGTAGCCGTCGCCAGCGCGCTGCTCCTGTTGGCCTGTCAAGGCGGAAGCGCGGATCAGCAAGCCGATCGCTCCCTCCCCCCTGCCTCTGCCCCTTTGCGTGGTGAGTACATCAGCCGCGCCACCTTTGCCAACCCGCACGCCCATATTCCGGCGCAGTGCTATATCGAAACCAGCTTCGGCACCCAGAACGCCTGCCTGTTCTGCCACACGGACGGGGTCGCCAAACGCGGGCTTGGTAACAATAACCCACAGGCGGGGCTCAACCCCAATATCGGCAATCTCCAGCGCGAATATGCCTTCGGGGTGTTCGATTACCCCTATGTGGTCAATTCCAGCATCAACCCCTGGCTCAACACCCTCAAGCCGGAGGTATTGCGCCAGGCCGTAGAGGACTTGGGCATCGACACAAAAACCTGGGATATGCAGAGCTATATCCGCCAAGACAACTGGCGCGCGGCCTTCATCCAACGGCCCGGCTCTGCCAAGCACTGGGATGGCGGCAGCAACCATCCCATGCGCCTCTTTCCTGGCCTATCGCCAGACGATTTGCCCGCCGATGCGGATGGCTTCGTCCGCACACAGGTCGCCGAGCGCGGCTTCTTTCATGACGGCCAAGGCTGGATCACCGGCTGGCGGGCGATCAATTTCATGCCTTATGGCATCTTCACCCCACGTTCAGGTAGCGTGTCCGGTATTTATATCCGCCTGCCGCAAGTGTTCATGCAAGACGAACAGGGACGCTTTAGTCTTGCTGTGTATGCGGCCAACCTGGAGCGGGTGGCGGCCAATATCCAGGATCGCCTGCAGGGCGAGACCCATTATCTGGGTGCCGCCAACGATATCGCCATCGTGCGCGGCCAGTATCCGCTCGGCACCGAGTTTGCTCATCCACTCCATTACGTGGATGTTGAGGCCGATGGCACGCGCCCTGAAATCAGCCCCTTCCCCGGCACCCGCGCCCGCCGGGTTAAGGAGATCCGCTGGATGTACAAGATGCAGCCCTGGTATCCCGAGGAGTTCGGCATGGGGCTCAAGGACGAATCAGCCCCCATCTACGCCCATCGTCAGCAAGGCTGGATCGACAACGGTGTCGGTTGGCTGTTGGGCGGCTGGATCGAGGACAAGGACGGCGCACTGCGTCCGCAAACCCCGGCGGAGCTAACCCAATGTGTCGGTTGCCACTCAGGCAACCGCAGGCAATCCGATGTTGGCCAGAACGCCATCTATACCTCGGGCACGGGCAACACCATCGACAGTACCTGGGCCCTGCCGCGCAAGCTCAAAGGGGAGGCAGGCTGGCGGGAGATGGACTACCTTGGCTACACCGCCAAGGCCCAAGCCGCACTGGATGAGGCACCAGGCCATCTCACCCGTCCTGAACCGAGGAACCGTGCCCTCGGTCAGGGCGAGTTCAAGGTCTTCCTGGACTACGTGGTGGGGGCCTCGCTCTATGGCGACATGCCCGCGAGCATGGACGCCTTTCTTGCTAAGACCATCCGCAAACCACAGGGTTATTCCGCCGATTGGCCGAGCCTGTATCCCTTGCTGGCCAAAGGACAGGCCGAGGCCGTGCGAAGCGCGCAGGAGACCCGTCTTAAGCTAATGCGCGAGTTCACCGCGCGCGGGGCCTACAAGGATGGTGAAGGGCGCATTCTGCCCGAACTGTTCCTGCCGACCCGGCGCGAGGCCCGAGAAGCTGCGGCCCGCTATCGCCAGGTCGTCGTCACCCAGCGCTACGACTTTGGTAAGGACGTGTTTGCCGAGACACCCTTCACCTTCCGTTATTTCCGCATGCCTGAAGTCGGCTTTACCCATCAGGATGGCCGCCCCTATGCTATCGGCGAGGTCATCACCGACCGCCCTATCGAGACGGATCCCGCCCAACTTACCTTCGGCATGGGGATCACGCCCACCCTCATCGACGAAAGCACGCCCTTTGCCGAAGGGGGAACCTTCCTTGGCGATTACGTGCCGTTGCTTGATTAAGCAGGGTTGAGTCAGCGTTTTATCGCGCCGGTGGCGGCGCTCCTACGGGAAGAGGGATCACCTGTAGGAGGCCCGCCCCGGGCCGACCAACTCACACCTTGGCATAGCCGATTCCCGCGCCCACCCAACGCTCGATCAACGGATC
>JARJMX020000052.1 GCA_029335925.2 Gammaproteobacteria bacterium | reverse complement strand
TCGCCGGCATCGCGCAGGTCGAGGAACTGGATGCCCTTGACGACGCGCCCTTCGGCCACGTCCAGGCAGGGGATGATGCGCTTGGCGAGCACTAGAAGTTACCGTGAGTGATTTTCAGGATGGAAACAAAGACGCTGTCATCGTCGTTCGGCCGATTACCGCGGCGGCTATGCTGGAAAACGCCCTTGAGCTGATGCGATCCTTGTCGAGCCGATCGCTTCGCTTGAGGATCAGGCGCTGCCCTTCTTCGAGGGGGAGGGATGATACCAGGGTAAGTTCTTGCGGCTTTGTGGTAAAGGCGAGCATAGGCGCGCTCTGGCCGTCGCTCATCCTCCAGCCCATGCAGCGCACAGCATGGGCCGTGCCGCGCTGGTTGAGCGTCAGGCCGGATTTTTCCACCAGCTCAAGGAAGCGCGCATCCAGCTCGGCGGCATGCAGATTCCGGCTGGCAAAGAAATCATCACGCGATCGCGATTTGTCCATGGCTTCAGTTGGGGCAGCGTTGATCGACGTAGGCCTGGGCCTCCTTCAGGTCCAGCCCACCCTCGTACAGGGCGCGACCAATGACCACGCCGGCCACGCCCTCGTCGGCCACGGCGCACAGGCGTTCGATGTCGGTCATCGAGGTCACGCCGCCGGAGGCGATGACCGGGATGCGCACCGCCTGCGCCAGGCGCACGGTGGCCTCGACATTGACGCCCTGCATCATCCCATCGCGGCTGATGTCGGTGTAGATGATCGCCTCCACCCCGTCGCGCTCGAAGTGCTGGGCCATGTCGATCACGTCATGGTGCGAGAGCTTGGACCAGCCTTCGGTCGCCACCTTGCCGTCCTTCGCATCCAGGCCGACGATGATGTGGCCGGGGAAGGACACGCACAGGTCGCTGATGAAGCCTGGGGTGGTGACCGCCTTGGTGCCGATGATCACATACTTCACGCCGGCATCGAGGTAGGCCTCCACGGTCGCCTCGTCGCGGATGCCGCCACCCATCTGGATCGGCAGGTCGGGGAAGGCCTCGGCGATGGCGCGGATCACCTCCTTGTTCTTCGGCTTACCGGCAAAGGCGCCATCCAGGTCGACCAGGTGCAGGCGGCGCGCGCCGGCCTCGACCCAGCGGGCGGCCACGGCCACCGGATCGCTGGAAAAGACGGTGTCGTCCTCCATGCGCCCCTGGCGCAGGCGCACACACTGGCCATTCTTCAGGTCGATGGCGGGAATCAGCAACATGACGTCTTAGGTCCTCGAGCGGTTTAGGGATTCCAGTGGAGGAAGTTGCGCAAAAGGCTAAGCCCTGCCTCGGCGCTCTTCTCCGGATGAAACTGCACGGCGATCACGTTGCCCTGCGCGATGGCAGAAACAAAGCGGATGCCGTAATCGGTGGTGCCAAGGGCAAGCTCGGGGTCCTTGGGCACCACGTGGTAACTGTGGACGAAATAGAAGCGCTCACCGTCCGGGATCCCGGCCAAGATCGGGTGGGGGCGGGCCTGCCATACCTGGTTCCAGCCCATGTGTGGAATCTTCAGCTTGGCGCCGGTCGTATCCTTCAGATCATGGCCAAAGAAGCGCACCTCGCCGGGGTAGAGCCCGAGGCAGGCGGTGTTGCCGTTCTCCTCGCTGTGCTCCATCAGCACCTGCATGCCCATGCAAATGCCGAGGAAGGGCTTGGTGCGGGCGGCGTCCAGCAGGGGGGCGCGCAGGCCGCGCCGGTCCAGCTCCAGCATGCAATCGCGTGCCGCGCCCTGGCCGGGAAAGACGATGCGGTCAGCGGCGGCCAGCTCGCCAGGGTTACTGGTCACCTGTACGCGCACGCCGGCCGGGGCCACATGCTCGATCGCCTTGGCGACCGAGCGCAGGTTGCCCATGCCGTAATCGACGACCGCCACCGTGGCCATCAGAGCGCCCCCTTGGTGGAGGGCAGGGCGTTGCCCAGGCGCGGGTCCGGCTCGCAGGCCATGCGCAGGGCGCGGCCGAAGGCCTTGAAGATGGTCTCCGCCTGATGATGGGCATTCACGCCGCGCAGGTTGTCGATATGCAGCGTTGCCCGCGCGTGGTTGACGAAACCCTGGAAGAACTCCTGCACCAGTTGGGTTTCGAAGCGGCCGATGGTGGTGCGGGTGAAGTCGCAGGCGAACACCAGGCCCGGGCGGCCTGAGAGGTCGATCACTACGCGCGAGAGCGCCTCATCCAGCGGCACGTAGGCATGGCCATAGCGGCGGATACCGCGCTTGTCGCCCACCGCTTGCGCCAGCGCCATGCCGAGGGTGATGCCGATATCCTCCACCGAGTGGTGGTCATCGATATGCAGGTCGCCGTCGCATTCCACGCTCAGGTCGAACATGCCGTGACGGGCGATCTGGTCCAGCATGTGCTCAAGGAAAGGCACGCCGGTGCGGAACTCGCCGCGGCCGGTGCCGTCAAGATCGATGCTTACGCGCACGCGGGTTTCCAGGGTGTCCCGGGAAACGTACGCTTGGCGCAAGGTCTGGCTCATGGTCTTCATTACAGGCTGATGATGGAGAAAGCATACAATGAGCTTGCGCGTGGCGGAAACGCGGTGGTGATAAAAAATCTTGACGCCGCCTCGCGGCGAGGCTTTAATGTGCCCCTCCAGTCGGCCAGGTAGCTCAGTTGGTAGAGCAGCGGACTGAAAATCCGCGTGTCGGCAGTTCGATTCTGCCCCTGGCCACCATCCAATCCCTGCAAAACCCGCATTGCTACAAGCTGCGGGTTTTTTGTTTTCAGCGTGAGCTGCCGCCGTACCACTTCCGCTGCCGCACGGTGACGGTGGCGTATCTGGGGGTTGACCCGGAGGTCATCGAGCGGGATGCCGACGAGATCGAGCGCTGGCAGATGGCAGCGCGGCAGCGCGAGGTATTGCCCAAGCGCGATCTGCTGCGGCTGATCGAGCGCGCCAGAATGGCGCGGTGGGACAATCTCGGCTACGCGATAAGCCACGTGGATAAGCACCGCGATGAGCTTGCCGCGCAGCTCGATATGCCACCGCATACCATGACGCTCGATCGCTACAACGCGTTGATGGATGATCTGATCAGGCGCGGCGACCGCGAGATCGCGCTGAGTCTGCGTCGCGGCAAACTCTATGCCGAGTTTTCCCGCAACACCGGGGATGGGCAGCGTCTGACGGCGGTGGTGAATGTCTCCGACGGTAAGCGCGCAACGCTTCATGTCAAGCGCGATGCCGAAGGCGGCAGCCTCAAGAATGATATTTTTGCGCCACAAGGCGGAAAGGGAGTGCAGAAATGGCTTGGCGTGTTCTGAGGTCGCTCTACCCGCATCCAAAAAACGATGCGTTTCTCGGTTTCTATGACGTGATCACGCAGCCGGATGCAGAACTTTATACCTTCGATCTGGACTGGACGCTGCATCTACGGTCGGCCTACGAAGTCGGGCGCGAACAGGGCCTGCTGCCAGAGACGGCAGTGGCTGAGCTGGCACAGATCGATGCGTTCTGGCGCGCGCATCCACAGGCCTTCGATGCCGCCTTTGGCGATCTCATCCCGCGCATCGATCCGGCGCGGGAGCTTTCCGGCTGGGTGGAGGATGAGGACGGCCGGCCGATGCCGATTCCGGCATCTCACTGGTGGTGGTGGCTGTCGAAAGATTGGTGATGCTGCCACTCGTCGCGACATTCGGCCGAACACCAGCGGCGGCCATCGGCGAGCGGCTCGCCACACCACAGGCAGTAGTCTGGTATGACGCGCGGCGAGTCGAGGTAGTGGTGGTGAGCTTGGATCGCTTGTCGATCATCACGCATCACATCCGCAGGCGCGTCGGATCGCAGGCGTATGAGATCGCGCCTATCGATCAGCCGCGTGGGCGCACAATCCAAAGGAGGCAGTCATGGCTGTCGTGGTGAGTCAAGACGTGATCGCAGAGCGTCTGGCCTGGGGTCAGGATGCCCTGGATGTGGACTGGTGGCGCAGCGATGGCTGGGCGGTGGCTGATGAGGAAGTGCTGGCGGCAGCTTCAGCGGCTCGGGTACTGATCGATGAGGGTCTGGCCGATGCCGGGCTCGCCGCCGCTTTGCATGATGTGCTGACGGCATGGCGCGCTGACCCGCATGCTTTCGATGCGACACTGGGCAGTCTGGCGCGCCGCGCCGATCCGGCGAGTGCGCTCGCAGGCTGGGTGGAAGATGAGGTCGGCCGGCCGATGCCGATACCGGCATCTCACTGGTGGTGGCGGCTGTCGAAGGACTGGTGACGCTACCACTCCTCGCGGCATTCGGCCGAGCACCAGCGGCGCATGTCCTTGATCGGCTCGCCACACCACAGGCAGTAGCCTGGGTCGATCCCCGCGTACGCGGGGTAGCCCCTGATTCTGGGCTTGAGTGCGCGTCAAGATGAGGTCGATCCCCGCGTACGCGGGGTAGCCAGCCCTCAGCGGGCCACAGGCGGCCTAGGGCGGGGTAACCTGGTGCGCGGCCAGATCGCCGCCGCGCGCGAGTCCGCCGGGTTCAACGCGGGGGCGGGGTAGGGTATAGTTGCGCGTGACCGTCGCCGTGAGCGAAACCGGGCTGGACAGGACCAGATGTCCGGCGTTAGCGAGGCGGCACCCATCCTGGCACGGGGCCAGTCTGCGGAAGCGGCGGCGGTCATGGTCGATCCCCGCGTACGCGGGGTAGCCCCGTCTGGGTCCGTGGAGGTGGCGAAACGCTGCTTACTGCGCTCGACCAGCAGCTCGCCGATGTCGCGCATGACCGGCGAGAGGTCAGACAGCCGCCGCTGCAGGCGGTCCAGCGCCTCGCGCAGCTCGCGGTCGTCGATCTGGATGTCAATCATCTTGCGTCATCGAAAACTGGACACATCCGCGATGGAGTCGCGGATTGGGATTGGTGCGCGGCCACTCCGCCCGGTTTGATGCGCGGGCGGGGTAGGGTATAGTGACAACCGA
>JARJMX020000044.1 GCA_029335925.2 Gammaproteobacteria bacterium | reverse complement strand
GGTACGGGCCCATGACCCGTACCGGCTCTGTCCGCCGTTTGGACCGGAGCTGCCCGATCTCCCCGCCCTCGCCGCCGACGCCCCCGCCGAGGCCGAGGCCAACCACGTGAGTCACAATGGCCGGGTGGCCACCCTCGAAGGGGATGTTCGCCTGCAACGCCTCGACCAGCGCCTGCTGGCCGAGCGCGTCCGCTACACCCTGACCCCCGAACAGATCGAGGCTCAGGCCCCTCCGGGTGGAGAGCTGCGCTACTGGGATCCGACCCGCATCCTGTTCGCCCGCAAGGCTCGCTTTTGGCCTGGCGAGGATCGCGGTGAGCTCACGGAGGCCCGCTTCTGGCTCATCCCAGGGCACCTCTCCGGCCGCAGCACGGCCATCACCCGCCTGGATGCCCAGCACGACCGGCTCGAGGACGTCACCCTCTCCAGCTGCCCCGAGACGAAGCGCGACTGGGAACTTTCGGCGCGCCGAATGGAGCTGGATCACGCGCGCGGCCGTGGCGTCGCGCGCGATACCTGGCTCCACTTCAAGGGTGTGCCGCTGTTCTACTTGCCCTGGCTTGACTTCCCGCTCGACAAGCGCCGTGCCAGCGGCTTCCTCTACCCCAACGTCGGCATCAGCGGCAAGCGCGGCTTCGAGGTCGCGGTGCCCTGGTACTGGAACATCGCTCCTGAGCGCGACGCCACCCTTACTCTGCGCCCAATGAGCAAGCGCGGCCTGATGCTGCAGGGCGAGTACCGCGAGCTGTGGCGGGAAGGCCGTGGCCAGTTCAATCTCGACTGGCTGCCGCACGACAACGAGCGTGGCAGCGACCACCGCTACCTACTGAACGCTCAGGCCGACAGCCGGTTGGGCGACTGGAACGGCTCGCTGGCGGTACGTCGCGCCTCCGACATGGACTTCATGCGCGACTTCAGCCTCACACCCTGGGGCAGCATCACCGACTATCTCGAGTCGCACGTGCGCGCCTCGCGCAGCTTCGGCCACTGGAACCTGCTGCTCCATGCCCAGCAGTGGCAGACCCTCACTTACAACGTGGTGACCGAGGCGGGCCGCCCCTACCGGCGTTTGCCGCAACTTCTACTGACCGGCCAGGAGGACGTAGGCCCGCTACGTCTAAGCTTGGAGAGCGAAGCCGTGCGCTTCGCCCACGAATTCGACCTCAAGCCGCAAGGCGAACGCTATGCCCTCGTCCCGGCGCTCAGCCTACCCATCGAGGGGCGCTGGTACAGCCTCACCCCACGCCTTGCCTTCGATGCGGTGCGCTACCAGCTCGAGGACACCCAGCAAACCCGCACGGCCCCCATCGCGAGCTTGGACGCGCGGCTGTTCTTCGATCGCCATGGCGAGCACACCCAGCAGCAACTCGAACCACGCCTGTATTACCTTTACGTCCCCTACCGCAAACAGGACGGCCCGCTGTTCGACACCGGCTTGGCCACCCCCAGCCTATCCCGCCTCTTTGCCTCCAACCGCTTCCTTGGGCGCGACCGGCTAGGGGACGCCCATGCACTCAGCTACGCCCTGACCTGGCGCACCCTGGATACCCGCGAGGGCTATGAGCGGATAAGCCTTGCCTTGGGCCAGCGCTATCGTTTTGCGGATGAGCGGGTCACCCTTCCTGGCGGCACAGGCTACACCGCCGGTGCTGGGGAGGTCATGGGTGAACTGGGCCTTGGCCTTGGCCCCAGCTGGCGCCTGCACCTGACGGCGGCGACCGACCCCGCGCTCGACAAACTCACCCAGATCTATGCCCTACTCGGTTACCGTGGTGAGAATCAGCGCCTGCTCAACCTGCATTACGCCAAGCACGAGGATGATCCCGGCCTGCCCAACCTGGAACAGGCCGGCCTCTCCTTCGCCTGGTCCATCAATCACCAGTGGCGCCTGCTCGGCAGCCTGGTGCATGACCTCAAGGGCGAGGCGGTGATCCAGGCCCTGGCAGGCGTGGAATACGACAGCTGCTGCTGGAGGCTGCGCCTGGGGGCTCGCCGCTGGGCGGTCGATACCCCTGACCCCAACCAGATCAAGCTCGACAACGCCATGCTGATCCAACTCGAACTGAAGGGGCTGGGCGGCCTTGGCCAGCAGGCTGACAGGCAGTTCGAACGTGATATTCTTGGCTTCTCTGCGTTCCACCCCTGAACGGACACCATTCATGCCCCGCTTTTCGAACGCACGGCCCCTCTGCCTGGTCGGCCTCCTGCTCGCCCTTGGCAGCCCGTTGCACGCTGCTTCCCAGTCCTCCACAACCTCCGTCGCCGCGTCGAAGGCGCAGGATCGAAGTGAACTGATCCTTCTTGATCGCGTCGTTGCCATCGTCAACAACGAGGCGATCACCGAGCGTGAACTGGCCGCCGAGATGGCCCGTATCACCAACCGCCTGCGCGCCAGCGGCCGCGCCGTCCCTCCCCTGGATGTGCTGCTGCCGCAGGTGCTCGATCGCATGCTGATCCAGCGCGCCGAGCTGCAATACGCCAAGCAGACCGGGATCACCGTCGATGACCTAAGCCTGGATAACGCTGTGCGTGGCATAGCCAATGACAATGGCATGAGCGTTGAGCAGTTCCGTGCCGCCCTGGCGAAGGAAGGCACCGACTGGGCAGGATTCCGCGAGCAGGTACGCCAGGAGATCATCCTCAGTCGCCTGCATAAACGCGAGGTCTTCGACCGTATCCAGGTCTCCGACAAGGAGATTGACGATTTCCTTGCCAGCAGGCAGGTCAAGTTTGGCGAGGCGCGTGAGTTCCATGTGCGCCATATCCTTATCGCCCTGCCCGAAAACGCGGGTCCGGCGGAGATTGCCAAAGCACGTACCAAGGCTGAGGAGGCCCTGAAGGCGTTGCAAGATGGTGCCGACTTCGCCAGCATGGCGGCCCGCTACTCGGATGCGCGCGACGCGCTGGAGGGCGGCGACCTCGGCTGGCGTCCGCTTGACCGTCTGCCCACCCTCTATGCCGAGGCCGTGCAGGGCCTCAAGGCTGGCCAGCTGTCCGAGTTATTGCGCAGCCCGAGCGGATTTCACATCATCCAGCTGGCAGAAGTGCGCGACACACAGAATCCGGTCACAGCCCTGACCGAAACCCACGCCCGCCATATCCTGATCCAGCTGCGCGAGAACATTTCCGACGACGAGGCCCGGCGTCGCCTCGCCGAGCTGCGCGAGCGCATCCTCAAGGGTGAAGACTTCACGGCCCTGGCGCGCACCTACTCCGATGACAAGGCTTCAGCCGAGCGTGGCGGCGATCTCGGCTGGATTCGCCCTGGCATGATGGTCGAGGACTTCGAGCAGATCATGAACGCCACCGCGCCCGGCCAGGTTAGTGAACCATTCCGTTCCCCCTTTGGCTGGCACATCGTCCAGGTTTTGGAACGGCGCGATGTCAGCGAGAATGCCGAGTTTGTACGCCTGCAAGCGCGCGAGGCCATCGCCCGGCGCAAGGCCGAGGAGGAACTCGAGCGCTGGCAGCGCCGCTTAAAGGACGAGGCCTACACCGAGATCCTTATCGGCAACGGCGCCGACAAGTGACCCCCACGCTGAAACTGGCTCTCACCCCCGGCGAGCCCGCCGGGATCGGGCCGGATCTCGTCATCCAGCTCATCCAGCAGCCTTGGCCGGTCGAACTAGTCGCCTTCGCCGACCCTACGCTTCTGCGCGAGCGCGCCGCCAGGCTCGGCCTGCCAC
>JARJMX020000041.1 GCA_029335925.2 Gammaproteobacteria bacterium | reverse complement strand
AACGCTCAGCCCACTGGTCCGGTACGGCATAACCGACGGTATCCGGGACGTTGATGGTCCTCGCCCCGGCCTGGATCACGGCGTCGAAGATACGTACCAGAAAGTCCATCTCCGAACGCTCGGCGTCCTCAGCGGAGAACTCAACATCATCGGTGTATTCACGCGCAAGCTTCACCGCACGCACTGCTGCCTCGACCACCTGGTCCGGACGCATGCGCAGCTTCTTCTCCATGTGGATGGGGCTTGTAGCAATAAAGGTATGGATGCGCCCGCGTGCCGCCGGGCGGATGGCCTCCCCCGCAGCGCGGATATCCTTTTCGTTTGCCCTTGCCAGCGAACATACCGTGGAATCCTTGATCGTCTCGGCAATCGCCTTGATCGCCTCAAAATCCCCAGGACTTGCCGCAGCGAAGCCGGCCTCGATCACATCCACCCGCATGCGCTCAAGCGCACGGGCTATGCGGAGCTTCTCATCACGGGTCATGGAGGCACCCGGGCTCTGCTCGCCATCGCGCAAGGTGGTATCGAAAATGATGAGCTTGTTGTGACTCATGAATTTAATTCCTACGATTTCACAGCCCCAGGCTTGTTTGCTTGCACAACATACCAAGGATGCGCCGAGCCTTGGGGCGGGAGATTCTGAATTCGGTAGGTGCGTATTAAGCCTCGCCAGGCGTAGAGATTTACTTGCCGCAGCGCGGCAGCAGTCGCAGGCTTAAAGAGACCTGGGAGCGCAGGACAGAGACATGGCGGATATGACCGTTCATGTTTTTGAATATAAAGGCAAGCCTGGACCGACTTCAAGGGCGGGACAGGCGCTTCACGCGGCGCGCCAACACATAAGCAGGCGCGGACAAGGCGTAAGCGAGGGCGATGCCCCACAAAGTGAGGGCAAAATCGCGCATGGCCAGGGCGAATACGACGAGTATGAGCGGTACGCTCAAATAAGATACCCGCCATCGCGGATTAACCCCTTTGAAGCTGGCATACGGGAGGCTGCTGACCATTAAGAGTCCCGCCCCCACAGTCACAAGCCAGACCCAGCCCGCCTGATTGGATACATTCCAGGCGTTCTCGACTCCTACCCAGACCATGCCCATCACTAAGGCTGCCGCCGCCGGGCTGGCCAAACCGATGAAGACATTCTTGTCGGCAGTATCGACCTGCACATTAAAGCGTGCCAGGCGCAGAGCCGCTCCGGCGACATAAACAAAGGCCCCCAACCAGCCCCAGCGCCCCTCGATCCCCGAGAGCGCCCACAGGTAGACCACCACCGCCGGGGCAACACCAAAGGCGATCACATCCGAGAGGCTGTCGTACTGCACACCGAAAGCGCTCTGGGTGTGAGTAAGACGCGCCACGCGCCCATCCAGCCCGTCGAACACCATGGCTAGGAAGACGGCCATGGCCGCCTGCCCAAACTTGCCGTGGGTCGCAGCGATGATAGCGTAGAAACCGGAGAACAGCGCCGCTGTGGTGATCAGGTTGGGCAAAAGGTAGATGGCCTTGCCGCGTGGGCGCTCAAGGGGGTCGTGGACCATGTCAGGGTTGGAATCCATACGGTGCTTTACGGGATAGGTATGGGTAGATGGGTGAGTTTAAGTCCTGATCCATCACTCGGCCACAAAAAAGGCCGCACACTGGCGGCCTGAAGGACACCTCCTGCGGGAATCAGTTCTTGGTCTGATCGACGATCTTGTTCTTCTGGATCCACGGCATCATCGCCCGCAGCTTGGCCCCGATCTGCTCGATCGGATGCTCGGCGATCTGGCGGCGGCGGGCGGTCATGGACGGATAGTTTAGACGGCCTTCCTGGATGAACATTTTGGCATATTCACCGCTCTGGATACGCTTGAGAGCGTTGCGCATGGCCGCACGGGACTGCTCGTTGATGACCTCCGGACCGGTCACATACTCGCCATACTCCGCGTTATTGGAGATTGAGTAGTTCATGTTGGCGATGCCGCCCTCATACATCAAGTCGACAATCAGCTTCAGCTCGTGCAGGCACTCGAAATAGGCCATCTCGGCTGGGTAACCCGCCTCCACCAAGGTCTCGAAGCCCATCTTGACGAGCTCCACCACACCTCCGCAGAGTACGGCCTGTTCACCGAACAGGTCGGTTTCGGTCTCGTCCTTAAAGGTGGTCTCAATGATGCCGGTGCGGCCGCCACCCAAGCCCGCGGCATAGGACAGCGCGGTGGCTTTGGCACGCCCGGAGACGTCCTGATGGACAGCGATCAGGTCGGGAATGCCGCCGCCCTTGACGAATTCAGAGCGCACGGTATGGCCTGGGGCCTTGGGGGCGACCATGATCACGTCGAGATCCTTACGCGGGACGATCTGGTTGTAGAGGATGTTAAAACCATGGGCGAAGGCCAGGGTGGCACCCTGCTTCAGGTTCGGCTCGATGTCATGGGTATAAATGGCGGCTTGATGCTCGTCCGGGGCCAGCAGCATGACGAGATCTGCAGCAGCGACGGCCTCCGGAACACTCTTCACAACCAAGCCCTCGTTCTGCGCCTTGACCGCAGAAGCAGAGCCTGGGCGCAATCCGATGGTGACGGATACGCCAGAATCGCGCAGGTTCAGCGCGTGAGCATGGCCTTGGGAGCCGTAACCGATGATGGTGACCTTCATCCCCTGGATGATGGAGAGGTCACAGTCTTTGTCGTAATAAACCTGCATAACGGAACTCCAAATGATTCAACAAGCCTGGTGGGAGGGGGGGATCTGGCCGCGATCATCGCGGCGCGGGCGGCGCTCCTGGATCAAAACTCAAACGTGCATGCCGCGTGCGCCACGGGACAGGCCCAACGCGCCCGAACGGGCCATCTCGATGATCGGGATGGTCCCGACCGCCTCGATGAAGGCGTCTAGGCGGCTGCCAGGGCCGGTGAGCTGCACCACGTAGGTGGAATCGGTCACGTCGACGATCTGGCCGCGGAAGATCTCGGTCAGACGGAACACCTCCTCACGCTGGGGCCCGACGGCCTGGAACTTGATCAGCATGAGCTCGCGCTCAATGTGCGGGGTTTCCTGAATGTCCTGCACTTTGACCACGTCGATGAGCTTGTTCAGCTGCTTGATGATCTGTTCGATGATCTGGTCGTCGCCATGGGTGACGATGGTCATGCGCGAGAGGGTCGGATCGTTGGTCGGCGCGACGGTGAGCGACTCGATGTTGTAACCGCGCGCAGAGAACAGGCCCGCCACGCGCGAAAGCGCCCCGGCCTCGTTTTCCATCAGAAGCGAGATGATGTGACGCATGACTTACACCAGGATCATTTCGTTAAGGCCGGCGCCAGCCGGGACCATGGGGTAAACGTTCTCGCTCGGATCGGTGCGGAAGTCCATGAATACCAAGCGGTCCTTCAGCTTGAAGGCCTCGCGCAGGGCACCCTCGACGTCCGCCGGCTTGTCGATCAGCATCCCCACGTGACCGTAGGCCTCGGCGAGCTTGACGAAGTCCGGCAGGGCTTCCATGTAGCTCATTGCATAGCGACCGGAGTAGAAGAACTCCTGCCATTGGCGGACCATACCGAGATAGCGGTTGTTGAGGTTGATGACCTTGACCGGAAGGTGGTACTGCAGGGCGGTGGAGAGCTCCTGGATGTTCATCTGGATGCTGCCCTCGCCGGTCACGCAGACGACCTCGGCCTCGGGGAAGGCCATCTTCACCCCGAGCGCTGCGGGCAGGCCGAAGCCCATGGTACCGAGCCCGCCGGAGTTGATCCAGCGGTTGGGTTTGTCGAACTTGTAATACTGCGCGGCCCACATCTGGTGCTGGCCCACGTCGGAGGTGACGTAAGCATCACCTCCGGTCACTTCCCAGAGTTTTTCGATCACATACTGCGGCTTGATGACCTCATCGCTCCACTGGTATTTCATGCAGTTGAGGCCGCGCCATTCCTCGATCTGCGCCCACCAGGCGGCCAGCGCCTCCTGATCCGGCGTGCGGCCTTCATGCTCGAGCATACGAATCATCTCGTTGAGCACATGGCCCACCTGACCGACGATGGGCACATCCACCTTGACGTTCTTGGAGATCGAGGCGGGATCGACGTCCACATGGACGATCTTCGCGGTTGGACAGAACTTGGCAAGGTTACCGGTCACGCGGTCATCGAAGCGCGCACCGATGGCGATCAGCACGTCGCAATGATGCATGGCCATGTTCGCCTCGTAGGTGCCATGCATACCAAGCATGCCGACGAACTGGCGATCTGAGGCTGGATAGGCGCCCAGACCCATCAGGGTGTTGGTGATCGGGTAGTTCAGTTTACGGGCAAAGGCGGTGAGCTGCTCCGATGCACGGCCCAGCACCACCCCACCACCGGTGTAGATCATCGGCCGCTTGGCCGACAGGATCAGGTCCACCGCCTTTTTGATCTGACCGGCATGCCCCTTCACCGTGGGGTTGTAGGATCGCAGGGAAATGGACTTCGGGTATTCAAAGGGAATCTTGACCTTCGGATCGGTCACATCCTTGGGAAGATCGACCAGCACCGGCCCCGGGCGGCCGGTGGTGGCGATGTAGAAGGCCTTCTTGATAGTCACGGCCAGCTCGCGCACATCCTTGACCAAGAAATTGTGTTTCACACACGGACGGGTGATACCGACGTTGTCGACCTCCTGAAAGGCATCATTGCCGATCAGGTGAGTCGGCACCTGGCCAGTAAAGACGACCATGGGGATGGAGTCCATATTCGCCGTGGCAATGCCAGTGACGGCATTGGTCGCCCCCGGGCCCGAGGTGACCAGCACCACGCCCGGGCGACCGGTGGCACGCGCATAGCCATCGGCCATGTGGGTGGCCCCCTGCTCGTGGCGCACCAGCACATGCTTGATCTGCTCCTGCTGGAACAAGGCGTCATAGATGTGCAATACCGCACCGCCAGGATAACCGAAGATGACATCGACGCCCTCTTCCTGCAGGCAGCGAACAAAGATCTCTGCGCCAGACAACAACTCCACGAATGGTGACTCCCCAAGTAAACGCGGACTCGAACAACACCGTCCCAAGCGACGCTGGGATGCGCAGCGTTCCCCACGAGGAGAAGCCTATGACCGGACCCCACCGCCCACCGTGAGAGAAGCCGCGCACAATTCGGATGCGAAAGAGATTGTATTGTACGCATCCTGCCTTGATCCGCCAGCCTTAGAGCTGGATGGTCTTTCAGAGGCGCTCCCCGGGACTGCGCCCGCGCCCACGCCCCGATCAAGACCCCGGTGCGCCC
>JARJMX020000013.1 GCA_029335925.2 Gammaproteobacteria bacterium | reverse complement strand
GGGCACGCCGAGGGTAACCGCCATCTCGAGCGCGGCAGTGCGACTGGTGTCTGGAATCGGAATGATGACGTCGATGTCGTGATCCGGCCACTCGCGCTTGATCTTCTCGGCCAGTTTTTCACCCATGCGCATGCGGGCCTTATAGACCGACACCCCATCGATCATGGAATCCGGCCGAGCCAGATAGACGTACTCGAAGATGCAGGGGGCATAGGTCGGATGGTCAGCGCACTGGCGAGTATGGAGGCTACCGTCCTCGCTAACGAAGATGGCCTCGCCGGGTTCAAGATCGCGCACCAGCTTAAAGCCAAGCGCCTCCACCGCCACGCTCTCGGAGGCGATGATGACCTCCTGCCCCTTCTCAGTTGCGCGCACGCCATAGCACACCGGACGGATGCCGAACGGGTCACGGAAGGCGAAAATCCCCATGCCGGCCACCAACCCGATGACCGCATACCCGCCCTTGACGCGACGATGAACGCGGCTGACGGCATCAAAAACATCATCGAAGGTCGGCACCAGCTTGCCACAGCGCTGCATCTCATGGGCAAACACATTGAGCAGCACCTCGGAATCCGAAGTGGTATTGAGGTGGCGCAGATCCTGCTCGCACACCACTTTGCGCAGCTCCTCGGCATTGGTCAGGTTGCCGTTGTGCCCTAGGGCAATGCCATAAGGGGCATTGACGTAGAATGGCTGAGCCTCGGCAGCAGACGAATTGCCAGCCGTTGGGTAGCGGACATGGCCGATGCCGTAGTTCCCGACCAGCTGGCGCATGTGGCGGGTATGGAACACATCCTTGACCAGACCGTTGTCCTTGCGCTGGTGCAGGCGCCCTTGTTCGCAAGTAATGATGCCTGCAGCGTCCTGACCGCGATGCTGGAGGATGGTCAAACCATCATAGATGGTCTGGTTGACCGGGCCGTGCCCGACAATGCCAATGATTCCGCACATAGGCTATCTCAAAGCTTGAAGTGTTGCGCCAGATCGTTCGGAAGCAGATCGCGCATCCATTTTGCGACCGGGCTTAGGTTCTGGATAACCTGAGATTGCTTCCACCAAGGATCCTGCGGCATCGGCGTCAGGCTGCCGAGCAGAATCAGGACACATACCAAGAATATCCCGCGCACCAGGCCGAAGACGACCCCGATGCTACGGTCCGAAGCTGAGAGGCCGGTCTTCCTCACCAGCAGGCCGATCACGACGTTGATGATGCCGCCGACGATCAGAGTCAGAATGAAGAGGACGGCGAAGGCAAGGGCAAGACGTACTGAAGGTAGATCGATGCTCGCTGGCCAAAAGGGCGCCAAGTGCGCGGCGTAGAGGATGCCGATGACAAAGGCCGCAACCCAGGTCAGCAGAGAGACCATCTCCTTCACGAAACCGCGCAGCACGCTGATCAGCGCGGAAAAGGCAATGACACCGAGCAGGATGAGGTCGACGGTCGTCAGGTGCATAGACACACGCAGTGGTTAAAGCGGAATTCTAACCGTAAAGGTAAGGTTCACCAATGCACAGAGAGCGAATAAAAAGAAGGGGCGCCACACGGCGCCCCTCGCATCGCAACCGCGTACGGCCTCAAGCCTCGGCAATCACGTTCACCTTAACGGAGGTGTTGACGTCGGTGTGCAGGTGCAGCTTGATGTCGTACTCACCCACGGCACGCAGCGGACCGTTCGGCAAGCGGATTTCTCGCTTCTCGACGGCATACCCGGCCGTGGTCAGGGCCTCGGCGATCTCGGCGGTGCCGATGGAGCCGAACAGCTTGCCTTCGGCACCGGCCTTGCTAGCAATGGTCACGACCACCCCCTCGAGCTGGGCTGCACGAGCTTGGGCTGCGGCCAGCGCTTCAGCGGCGGCCTTTTCCAGCTCGGCACGGCGGGCCTCGAACTCGGCCACATTGGCACGGGTGGCGGCCTTAGCCTTGCCATAAGGGATGAGGAAGTTGCGCGCGTAACCATTGCGCACCTTCACCACGTCACCCAGGTTGCCCAGGTTCTCAACTTTGCTCAGTAGAATCACTTCCATGGCGTCTCCCCTCAGTGACGGTCAGTGTAGGGCAGCAGCGCCAGAAAACGCGCACGCTTGATGGCCCTGGCCAACTGGCGCTGATAACGTGCCTTGGTACCGGTGACCCGGCTCGGGACAATCTTGTAGGTCTCGGTCAGGAAACTCTTAAGGGTGGCGAGATCCTTGTAGTCGATATGCTCAACGCCCTCGGCGGTGAACTTGCAGAACTTGCGACGACGAAAATAACGGGACATAACTTTACCTCGCAAGCAGAATCAGGCCGATTCAGCAGCATCAGCCACTGCAGAGCCACGGCGGGGCTCTTCTTCCTTGACCATCGGTGATGGCTCGGTCACCGGACCATCCATCTTAATCACGAGGTTACGGATGACCGCGTCATTGAAGCGGAAAGCATCAGTCAGCTCGTTGAGGACCCGCTGGCTGCACTCAATGTTCATGAGCACGTAATGAGCTTTGTGGATTTTCTGGATCGAGTAGGCCAGCTGACGACGCCCCCAGTCTTCGAGGCGATGGATCTTACCGCCGTCGGCTTCGATGATGGAGCGATAACGCTCGATCATGGCCGGCACCTGCTCGCTCTGGTCCGGGTGGACCAGGAAGACGATTTCATAGTGACGCATGGAAACTCCCTACGGATTGAACAGCCTGCCGCACAGTACGGTCAGGCAGGGTAAACCGCGCCTGGCCTCAAGACCTGACGCAATAAAAGTGGAATTATAGAGGAAAAGTCGACTCTGACCAAACTCATCAACTGTCGGCGAAACGTTGGCGGCGGATCTCATACAGAGCAACCCCCGCAGCGACCGAGACGTTCAAGCTTTGGACCGAGCCCAGCATGGGCAGGTTAACCAACTCATCGCAGACTTCACGGGTGAGACGGCGCAAGCCCGAGCCTTCTGCCCCCATCACCACGGCAAGGGGCTGAGTGGCTAACCGGGTCTGATACAGACTGTGGTCGGCCTCGCCCGCCAGGCCGATTACCCAGAGGTTGCGCTGCTTGAGTCCTTCGAGAGTGCGAACAAGATTGGTGACCTGGATGAAGGGCACGTTCTCGGCGGCACCCGAGGCCACCTTGCGCACTGTGGGAGTCAGCCCGACCGCCCGATCCCGAGGCGCGATCACAGCGTGCACCCCTGCCCCATCGGCCACCCGCAGGCAAGCACCAAGGTTGTGTGGATCAGTCACCCCGTCAAGCACCAACAGCAAGGCCGGCTCGGTCAGGCCCTCGAGCAGGGCAAAGAGATCGCTCTCGTTATGGGTGGGCGCCGCGCGGTACTGCGCTGCCACACCCTGGTGACGGTCGTTGCGGGTCAGACGGTCGAGCTCACGCACTTCCACCCGGATGACGGGAAAATCCCATTCGGCGGCCAAACGCTCCAACTCCTGCAGACGCGCATCACGCCGCCCCTGCGCCAACAGCAGGCGGACGATGTTGGCCGGATCATGGCGCAGCGCGGCCTCGACCGCGTGGATGCCAAACAGCCAGCTCATCTCGCCGCTGCCGAAGGATGCAACACGCTCCTGGCGCGGTCTGGCAAGGCGTCCTTTCCGCTCCTCGCCCCCTTTCTCGACAGGCTTTCGGCTCATTCCGGCTTCACGCGGCGCGGCGGGCGACGGCGACGCTTCTTCAGTTTGGGTTGGCTTTCCGTGTCTTCAATCAGCATATTGCCGTTCACATCGCCCGGTTCGTGCTCATCGAAATCCTCATCGGGCGAGACGGACACAGGGTTTTCGGCGACCGCCTCACCCCCGCCCTTGCCCGTCTTCTTGCGTCGGCGGCGCTTCTTCTTGCCTGGGGCCTGCTCTGCGGTCGCGTCCGCAGCCGGCTTGACTTCACCACGGGGCAGGATGAAATCGATCTTGCGCTCGTCCAGATCGACCCGCGCCACCTGCACCGTGATCGCATCACCCAGACGATAGACCTGCCCGCTGCGTTCGCCGACCAGCCGGTGACCGACCGGATCGAAGTGATAGTAGTCTTTGTCAAGCGCTGTGATATGCAGCAGCCCCTCGACAAATACGCCCTTGAGCTCGACGAACAAACCGAACGAGGTGACGGCGCTGATCACGCCCTCAAACACCTCACCCACGCGGTCCTGCATAAACTCGCACTTAAGCCAGTCGGTGGCATCACGGGTGGCCTCATCGGCGCGGCGCTCGTTGTTCGAGCAGTATTCGCCGATCAGGCTCAACTCATCATGCGTATAGGGGAAATGTTCAGGCCCGCCGGTACGTAGGATATGACGGATGGCGCGGTGCACCAGAAGATCAGGATAGCGACGGATAGGTGAAGTGAAATGAGTGTAATTGGCAAGCGCCAGCCCGAAGTGACCAATATTATCTGGCGAATACACCGCCTGCTTCATCGTGCGCAGCACCACGGTCTGGATCAGATGCTGATCCTCCCGCCCCTTGGCAGCTTCGAGGACGGCGTTGAAGTCTTTGGCTTCCGGCTTATCGCCTCCCCCCAGGGTGAGACCAAGCTCGCCCAGGAAAGTGCGCAGGTCAGCGATCTTCTCCGCCGCCGGGCGATCGTGGACGCGGTATAAGCCCTCGATCTTACGTCGCTCGAGAAAACGCGCAGCCGCGACGTTGGCAGCGATCATGCATTCCTCGATCAGGCGGTGAGCATCATTGCGCTCGTAGGGCACAATCGCCTCGATCTTGCGGCCCTCGCCGAACACGATTTTGGTTTCGGTGGTGTCGAAGTCCATTGCCCCGCGGCGGATGCGAGCCTCCATCAGCACGCCGTACAGACCATGCAGGGATTCGAGGTGGGGCACGATCGATGCATATTCCTTTCGCAAGGCCGCGTCGTTGTCGAGCAGGATCTTCGCCACCTGGGTGTAGGTCATGCGCGCGTGCGAGCGCATCACCCCCTCGTAGAAACGCGAGCGAATGATGTCACCCTCGCGGTTGATCAGCATCTCGCACACCATGCACAGGCGGTCGACGTGTGGATTGATCGAGCATAGGCCGTTGGAGAGGATCTCCGGCAGCATGGGGATGACCCGGCCCGGGAAATAGACCGAGGTGCTGCGAAGGAAAGCCTCGCGGTCAAGCGGACTGCCCACGGTGACGTAATGGGAGACATCAGCGATGGCGACGATCAGGCGCCAGCCCTTGGCGGTCGGCTCGCAGTAGACCGCATCGTCGAAGTCACGTGCATCCTCATCGTCGATGGTGATCAGCGGCACGTCACGCAGATCGACCCGTCCAAGCTTGTCGCTTTCGACCACTTCCTCGGAGAGACCCGCGATCTGCGCTAACACATCCTCCGGCCACTCATGACGCAGACCATAAGTGTGGATGGCGACATTGATCTCCATGCCTGGCGCCATATGATCGCCTAGCACTTCGATCACCCGACCGACCGGCTTGTTACGGAAGGTGGGCTGTTTGATCAACTGAACACGCACGATCTGCCCGTCACGGGCCTCACCAAGGCCATCCGGCTGAATCAGCACGTCCTGGGTCATGCGCTTGTTGTCCGGAATGACGAAGGCCACGCCGGACTCCAGCACCAGGCGGCCGACCACCTCGGCGTTGGCGCGCTCGAGCACCTCGACCACCGCCCCTTCACGGCGGCCACGATGATCGATACCAGTGATCTGCACCACCGCGCGGTCACCATGCATCAGGGCACGCATCTGGCGTGCGGAGAGGAAGACATCATCCCCACCCTCGTCCGGCACCAGAAAGCCAAAGCCGTCCTTGTGACCGATCACGCGGCCACGCACCAGTTCGGACTTATCCAAAGGCACGTAGCCCCCCTTACGGTTGCGGATCAGCTGTCCGTCGCGTTCCATGGCCCGAAGGCGACGGCGCAAAGCCTCGATGCGCTCATCATCGTCGTAGCCGAGATTAAGAAGCAGACGCTCGAAAGTCATGGGGCTGCCATGCGCCTTGATTATTTCGAGCAAAAACTCGCGGCTGGCGATCGGGTTTTCGTACTTTTCCGCTTCGCGCTCGGCGTGCGGATCAAGCTTTGAGGTCATGCGGGCGTGGGTTCGATGGAAGGCTTAAAGGATCACGATGACTTAGCATACCGCAAGCGTTGTGATCTTGTCGGGATGAAATGAAGACCGGCTGCGAACGAAAGTAGGATGGGCAAGTCGGGCCAGGATAGCGGGCCGCGACGGGGGGCGAGGGGGTACGGAAACATGGCGCCGCCCCTCTTCCATTCAGGCTGCAAACGGATGACGGAGGATGATCGTCTCTTCGCGATCCGGACCGGTGGAGATGATGTCCACCGGCACGCCGCACACCTCCTCGATGCGACGGATGTAGGCGCGCGCCGCGGCAGGAAGGTCCTCAATACGCTTGATACCGACCGTGGATTGACTCCAGCCGGGCAGGTCCTCGTAGATCGGCTCAATGCTGGCGAAGCCGTCCGCCCCGACCGGCAGGGCCTTCGTGATCTGACCATCCACTTTGTAGCCGACGCACAGGCGCAGATTATCAAGACCGTCCAACACATCCAGCTTGGTCAGGCACAGGCCGCTGATGCTATTGATCTGCACCGCACGGCGTAGGGCAACGGCATCGAACCAACCGCAGCGACGCTGACGGCCGGTGGTGGCACCGAACTCGTGGCCTCGGGTACCCAGATGCTTACCGATCGGATCGCCAACGTCCTGGGCCGCGTCGTACTCCAGCTCGGTCGGGAAGGGGCCAGCGCCGACACGGGTGGTGTAGGCCTTGGTGATGCCGAGGACGTAGTCCAGCTCCAACGGGCCAACGCCGGTACCGGTGGAGGCGCCGCCAGCGGTGGTGTTGGACGAGGTCACGAACGGATAGGTACCGTGATCGATGTCCAGCAGGGTACCCTGGGCGCCCTCGAACAGGATGTTCCTGCCCGCGCGGCGCAGCTCGTGCAGGTATTCGGTCACATCACAGATCATCGGTGCGAGGGTTTCGGCATACCCCATGCAGTCATCCAGCACGCGCTGGAAGTCGATGGTGTCGGCGTGGAAGTAGTGCTTCAGCACGAAGTTGTGATAATCCAGCACCGAGCCGAGCTTCTCGGCGAAGCGCTCGCGGTGGAGAAGGTCGATCAGGCGCAGGGCGCGGCGCGCTACCTTGTCCTCGTAGGCCGGGCCAATGCCGCGCCCGGTAGTACCAATGGCCCTCCGACCAGCAGCACGCTCACGAGCCTGATCCAGCGCCACATGGTAGGGCAGGATCAACGGACAGGCGGCGGATAGCTTCAGGCGCTCGCGCACCGGTACGCCACGCGCCTCGAGCTCGGTCATCTCTTTAAGCAGGGCATCAGGCGCAAGCACCACGCCGTTGCCGATCACGCATTCCACCCCCTCGCGCAGGATGCCGGAGGGAATCAAGTGCAAGACCGTCTTCTCGCCCTTCACCCACAGGGTGTGACCGGCGTTGTGCCCCCCCTGGAAACGCACCACGGCGGCGACCTGATCGGTCAGAAGGTCCACGACCTTACCCTTGCCCTCGTCGCCCCACTGGGAGCCCAGAACCACAACACTTTTGGCCATGAAGGTCAAATCTCAATCTTTGGGTAATGCTTTGACGATCCAGGCGGAGTATTCACATGTAATCACACGATCAAAACCGTGCGCGCGAAGCTCCGCCCAACGTTCAGGAGTCTGCTCCTCCTCAGAGAGTGCGTACACGACCCTCTCGCCCCGCGCACGCAGTTCACGCACCAGGGCGGTCAACTCAGGGTCATCCCTGAAGGGCGCCAGGATGGCGCCCCCCTCCTCCTCAATGGGGGAAGCTAAGGCCGCCAGTGCACGCACATCCGCAGAAAAACCAGTCGCCGGGCGAGCGCGTCCGAAGGCCTCGCCAATACCGTCGTAACGTCCACCGCGCGCAATCGCCTGCCCCTTCCCTGGCACATAGGCGGCGAACACGATGCCAGTGTGATAGTGATAACCACGCAGCTCGGCCAGATCAAAATGCAGCCGCACCGCCCCCTCCTGCCCCTGCAGAGCACGGGCCACCTCGGCGAGATCATCCAGCGCCTGGTGCACCTCATCCCCGGCCATCGCCAGCAGACGGCTGGCCTCATCCAGGACGGTCAAGCCCTCTCCATGCAGATCCGGCAGGGCGCGGAGCATGGACGCAATCCCCTTCGGAAGCTGACGAGCGGCGATGAAGGCCTCGATCTCAGGCACAGCCTTGCGCTGCAACAGATCGAAGAAACTTGCCTCATCCTCCGTATCGAAACCGGCCTGGCGCGCAAGGGCGCGGTAAATACCGACATGCCCAAGATCCAACCAGACCGCGCGTACCCCGGCGACCTCCAGGGTTTCTAGCATCAAACGCAGGATCTCGATGTCGCTCGCGGTGCCAGCATGGCCGAACAACTCGGCGCCCACCTGCATCGGCGCGCGGGTACCGGCAAAACCGCCAGGCAGGGCGTGCAGTACAGTGCCGAGGTAACAAAGCCGGGTAGGCCCCTCCTGGCGCAGGCTGTGCGCGTCGATACGCGCCATCTGCGGCGTCATGTCGGCACGCACGCCCATCAGGCGACCGGTGAGCTGGTCGATCAGCTTGAAGGTTGACAGGTCCAGGTCATCCCCGGGATGGATCAGCAGCGATTCGACGTACTCAATCATCGGCGGGATGACGAGCTCGTAGCCCCAGCTGCGGAAACGGTCCAGCAAGCGGCGGCGTAGGGCCTCGGTGGCCCATGCCGCCTGCGGCAAGAGTTCATCGATGCCAGCCGGGAGCAGCCAGCGGTTTTCTTGTGTCATTGCCTATTCACCCACGCACGAGGCCGAGCAGCACGAGGCCGAGCATAATGATTCCCAAGGCCACCAGCCGCAGGGTGCGATCCGGCAGGGCCGCTAGCTGTTCGACCGACTGGCGGTAGGCCCTCGGGCTGATGAAGGGCAGCAAACCCTCGAACACCAGCACCAGAGCCAGCGCGGCCCACAAATCATCCGACATAGGAAGCCTTACCGCTTGCCCGATCCCGCCGGGCTGCCGAAGTAGCGGAAGAATTCGCTATCCGGTTGCAGCACCAGGACGTCGTCCTTGCCCGTGAAGGACTTTCTGTAGGCCTCAAGGCTGCGGTAGAACTCGAAGAAATCGCGGTCCTTGTTATAGGCCTCGGCATACAAGCGGGCAGCCTCGGCATCACCTTCACCACGAATCGCCTGAGCCTCGGCGTAGGCATTGGCGAGGATCTCCTCACGCTGGCGCTCGGCATCGGCGGTGATCTTCTTCGCCTGTTCCTCGCCGCGCGAACGGAAGGCCTTGGCCACCGTGGCCCGCTCCTTCTCCATGCGCCGGTAGACCGAATCACTGACCTCCGATGGCAGGTCGATGCGCTTGATGCGCACATCCACCACCTCGATGCCGAGCTTGGCGGCCTCGGTATTGGCCGCCGCACGCACGGCGTCCATCATCTCGCCTCGCGCTCCGGTCACCGCATCCTGAATGGTGCGGGAGGAGAGCTGGCTCTTCATGCCATCCTTGATGATCTGCGACAGGCGCACCGCGGCAGCCCGCTCATCGCCACGGGTGGAGCGGTGATAGAGGCTCACATCAGCAATCCGCCACTTAATGAAGGCATCAACGATGACGTTCTTCTTTTCGCTGGTCAGATAACGCTCAGGCGGCGCATCCAGACTCAATAGACGGCCGTCATAACGGCGGATGCTGTGGATGAGCGGCAGTTTAAAATGCAGCCCCGGAGCAAAATCGGTCCTGACGATCTCCCCCAGACGGAACATGACTACGCGGTCATATTCGCGCACGGTGAAGGCTGACATGGCCAGCAGGCCAGCGCCGAGGGCCAGGACAGGCAAGATGAGGTTACGCGCGGACATTACGGGGTCTCCCTCGAGCGCAGGTCAGTGC
>JARJMX020000205.1 GCA_029335925.2 Gammaproteobacteria bacterium | reverse complement strand
AATTTGACCATGAGTTTGTCATGATCTGACAGAGCGTTGTGACCGGTGTGGTCAGATCGGCCCGGGGCGGGCCGTGTCTGTGCGAGGGGCCCCGATTTTGGCCTTGCGGCCTGCCTTCGGGCTGGGCTTACTTGCTTTTTTCAAGCAAGTGGTTTGAGAGGGCTCAGCGGCTTGGGGATGGGCGCATGAGAAAGTCAACCACGAACTGAAACTCGCCGCGCTGGATAAGACCATGCAGGCGGGCCAGGTCCATGTTCATGTAGTCGTGGACAATGCGGTTGCGCAAGCCGACGAAGGCGTTCCAGGCGTGTATGTCTTGAGTGGGGATCATACCGGCCTCGGCGAGTGCGGCAAACGCATCGTAGGCAGATACAGGCACGGTGCGCCCAGAGGCCTTGAGCCATTGCTTGGCCTTGCCGATGGCGTTTTCGATCAGCACTTGCAGGGCGTGGAGGATGCCGCTTTCCTCCAGCATCGTGAGTTGGTGCCCGGAGTTCAGCAGGGCTCGGGCCTGTTCAAGGATGGCAGCCTGACGTTCGGCCTGGCGTTCGGTCTCGGCTTGGTAGAGGTCAAGCCGCATGCTCGCGCTCCCAGTAGAAATCTTCCAATTCGCGCCAGGTACGGCGTAGGAAACGGGCCCAGGCGGGGTGGTCCTCTCCCCAGAGGGGGCAACCCTCCTCGGCCACGGCGGCCCGCATGGCGAGGTTGGCTCGGTCCAGGTCAATCAGGTCGATGCGATCCTCGGCCACGCCCAGGGCATGGGCCAGGGCGCGGCGCAGGGTTTCGCTGCGGGCGATGCGCTCCAGCCAGTCGATGCCTAGCGCCCAGCTCAGAGCGATATCCCAGTCGCTTTCGGGCCGCGCAGTCCCTTGCGCGCGGCTGCCTACCAGGACAGCGAAGTTAAGCCCCTCGTGCTGGGCGAGAACCTGTTGTAAAGCATTCAGTGGGATCGTGTGATGAGCCGTCATCCTTTGCGCCCCCTTCAAGTTTAAGCCGCTGGGTTTCGTCGCTGCCGACCTGAAAGGGAATCAGGCCGAAGGTTGCGGTATCCCGGCTGATTCTCTCGGCAACAGGGATCTCTTTAGCATGTCTGATAGACACATTCCAGCCCTGAACGGTTTTGCGCACGGAGGGGGGCGAAGATGTGCAGGACAAGGATGTCATCCTGCGGAGGGTCAACCGCTTGCATGCAGAAGCCAGCTCTCTTCAAAGCCCCAGCGTTTCCCACGGCGTCCCTGAGGCCCTTGGGCGGTTCGTCAGCAATCTCGGTCATTTCCAGCCGCGGGTCCCTTGGCCTGAATGCGTTTGAGCAGGCCGCGGGCTTCCAGGTCGGCGATGAAGGCGCGCAGGTCGGGGTGGGGCATCAGAATGATGAATACGTTTTCGGCGCAGTGACTGTAAGACCAAAATGCCTTGTAGGAGCGGCACCCTCGGCGCGAAGGGGGGTTATCGGCCCAAGGGCGGGCCTCCTACCCGGTGTTTTGGGCAAGCCCCTTGAGGGCATGCTCCAGCGCCTGTTCCCTGTGGCCTTCCCGTTCCAGCACGCGGGCGAGCAGGGCGTGGGCCTCGGCGCTGGGGGCCTGGGCCAGGGTAGCCTCGGCGTGGCTGCGGGCCTTGCCCCACAGGTCGAGGGCCCAGGCCTGGCGGGCGGCGAAGAGGTGGAGCGGGGCGGCAAGGGGGGCGTCTTCGCCGTAGCGCTGGAGGAGGGCCTCGACGGCCTCCAGGGCGGCCTTGGGCTGGGCCGGTTGCAAGCGGGCTAGCACGCTCGCCAGGTGTGTGCTCGGGCGCTCGCGCAGGGCCTTGAGCAGAAGTTCACAGGCGGCCTGGGGATGGCCTGCGGCGGCGAGGGCCAGGCTGTAGGCGGCGAGCAGGCGTTCGCGGCCGCGCAGGCTGCGGCGGATGTCGTGCCAGAAGGCGTCGATAGCCTCGCGCCCTTGGGGGATGAGTTGAGTCAGGCGGCCCTCGACGGCTTCTTCCTCAAGTTCCAGCAGGCGATCCTCCGGCAGGGCGCGCAGGCGGGTCAGCTCCGGCAGGCGTTGTAGCACGGCCTCCCATTCGCCCCGGCGGCGGTGCAGCTCGGTGAGCAGGCGTAACACGTGAGGTTGGCGCGGGGCTTCGGCGTGTAGGGCCTGTAACAGGCTCAGGGCGCCTTCGTCGCGGCCTTCATCAAGCAGCATCTCGGCCTGGAGCAGGCGTAAGGCGGAGGCAGCCTCGGGGTAACGCTGTTCGGCCAGACGCAGGGCATCGTCGCGGCGCGCGCTGAGGCCCTGACGGTGGGCGGCGAGGGCGGTGCCGATGAGCCAGAGGAGGCCGCCCTGGGCATCGTCGGTGTGGCGCTTGAACATCTGCTCAGCGTCGCGCCAGTCGCCCTCGATCAGGCTGATGACACCTTGGGTGAGGTCGCGCAGGGCGCGCTCCTGCTGGCGGCGGGCCTTGCGCTGGCGCCAAAGCGTGGGGGCGCGCAGGAGCAGGCTCAGCAGGCGCAGGATGAGGCCGACCAGCAGCATAGCGAGGACCGCGATGCCGAGCAGGGCGGCGAGCGAGGTTTGCACATGCCAGTCGCCCCATTGCAGGGTGGCTTGGCCGGGGTCGTGCCAGGCGAGCAGGGCAATGGCACCGACGCCGAGGGCTATCAGCAGGAGGACAATGAGCAGGCGGCGCATGGGTCAGTCTCCCTGGGAG
>JARJMX020000204.1 GCA_029335925.2 Gammaproteobacteria bacterium | reverse complement strand
AAGGCCCGCATGCGCATGGGTGAAAAACTGGCCGAGAAGATCAAGCGCGAGTGGCCGGATCACGACATCGACGTCATCATTCCGATTCCAGACACCAGTCGCACTGCCGCGCTCGAGATGGCGGTTACCCTCGGCGTGCCCTATCGCGAGGGCTTCATCAAGAACCGCTACATTGGCCGAACCTTCATCATGCCCGGCCAAGCTTTGCGTAAGAAATCCGTGCGTCAGAAGCTTAATGCTATTGACCTTGAGTTTGCAGGCAAGAACGTCCTTCTTGTCGACGATTCCATCGTGCGCGGCACGACCTCGGCCGAGATTATTCGCATGGCGCGTGAAGCCGGTGCGCGCAAGGTTTACATGGCTTCCGCTGCGCCGCCGGTGCGCTATCCCTATGTCTACGGCATCGATATGCCAGCCGCGGAGGAGCTGATCGCCCACGGTCGCAGCGAGGAGGAGGTCGGGCAGGCCATCGGCGCCGATCGTCTGATCTATCAGGACCTCGATGATCTGATCGACGCCGTGCGTCAGGGCAACCCCTCGCTTACCCGCTTTGAATGCTCCTGCTTCACTGGCGAGTACGTCACCGGCGATATCAGCGAGGAATACCTCGCCTCGATTGCGAAGGCGCGTGCCGATGGAGCCAAAGAGCCTCGGCAGGAAGGTCGTTCGCCCGACATCGTGGCGGTCGGGCTGTACAACGCGGATTGAGGTCATGCGTACTTGGTTTTTGCCGCTATTGATGGGCGTTCTGAGCATGGCCGGTTTTGCCACGGCCCATGACGCCTTACCGCCGCAGGGGCTCAAGGCATCGAATGCGGTGCGCGCCGTTGAGGCGCAGTGGCAGCGTGCCGGACAACCCTATGTGGTAGTCAGCATTGCCACCCAGCGCCTGTACCTGATGCAGGATGGCCGCCTGCTCAAAACCTATCCGGTGTCCACCTCCGCCTTCGGCCCCGGTGCCCAGGAAGGTAGCAACCAGACTCCCCTCGGGCTGCATCGCATCCGTGCCATGATCGGTGCAGGCGAGCCGTTGGGCATGGTGTTTAAGTCGCGCAAACCAACCGGGCGCATCGCTGAGATTATCAAGGAGCCGATCGACGTGCCCGAGGACGCTGTCACCACCCGCATCATGTGGCTGGAGGGACTGGAGCCCGGCGTCAACCAGGGCGGCAGGGTGGACTCCTACAAACGCTACATTTACATCCACGGCACTCCGGAGGAGGGTCTGATTGGTCGTCCCGCCTCCCATGGTTGCGTGCGCATGTACAACGCAGATGTGATCGACCTGTTCGACCGCTTGAGCGAGGGGACTCTGGTCTACATCACGAACTGAAGAGGCTGCTACACTGCCGAAGAAACCAAGAGGTAGGATCATGCACCCTGAGCCCAGCGACGAACTAGGCTTCTCCACCCTCGCTATCCGCACCGGCCACCGCCGCACTCCGGAGGGGGAGCATGGCGAGCCGATCTTTCCGACCTCCAGTTTCGTATTTGCCAATGCCGCTGAGGCGGCGGCGCGCTTTTCTGGGACGAGGCCTGGAAATATCTACGCTCGCTTTACCAACCCTACCACCCGCATCTTTGAGGAGCGCTTGGCTGCGCTGGAAGGGGCGGAGGATTGCGCCGCCACCGCCTCCGGCATGGCCGCCATCTTGAGCCTGGGCCTTGCCCTGCTCAAGGCCGGGGATCATGTCATCGTCTCCAAGCAGGTGTTTGGCACCACCACCGTGCTGTGGAACAAGTATTTCGCCAAGTTCGGCATCGAGGTCAGTCATGTTGACCTGACCGACTTGGACGCTTGGCGTGCTGCCCTCCGTCCTAACACCCGTCTTTTGTTCCTGGAGACCCCCTCCAACCCGCTGACCGAGATTGTCGACATTCGCGCGGTGGCCGAGATTGCCCATGGTGCGGGGGCTTTGCTGGTCGTGGACAACTGTTTTTGCACTCCGGCCTTGCAACGTCCGCTGGAATGGGGTGCGGACGTGGTCATCCATTCCGCCACCAAGTTCCTTGATGGCCAGGGCAGGGCCATCGGGGGCGCGGTGTGCGGGCCGAAGAGCATCACCGATGAAGTCGTCGCCGTGCTGCGCACGGCCGGCCCCACCATGGCCCCATTCAACGCCTGGATTTTCCTCAAGGGCCTGGAAACCCTCCATCTGCGCATGCAGGCCCATAGCGCCAACGCACAAAAAATCGCCGAATGGTTGGCGCAGCATCCGAAGGTACGCAAGGTCTACTACCCAGGCCTTGCCAGCCACCTGCAGCATGAGCTGGCCAAGCGCCAGATGAAAGGTTTTGGCGGCATTGTCGGCTTCGAAATCGAGGGCGGTCGCGAGGCCGCCTGGAGGGTCATCGACCAGACTCGCCTGTTCTCCATCACCGCCAACCTCGGCGATGTAAAGAGCACCATCACCCATCCCGCCAGCACCACTCACGGCCGTCTGACTGACGAACAGCGTGCTGCAGCAGGGATCAAGGAAGGGTTGATCCGGCTGGCGGTGGGGTTGGAGGATGCGGAGGATTTGATCCGGGATCTGGCGCGCGGATTGGATGCGGCCTATGGATAAGCCCCAATAGGCTGTCCGTGCAAAGGCTACGCCAGCGCGAACTACGCCGCTATCCGATGATTCGGAACCTTTCGCCTCGCGCATGGCGGGGCGGAGCAAGCGGCCGCTTGGCGTGCGAAATTTCGGGGTGAACCTCACGCGCTTGGTGTCAGGTGGTGTCTTGGCGCTTCGCCACGCCCACTTAAGGCGGAATGAGCTCATTGATGTCTTGCAGGGTTCTCGATGCTGCTGACCGATGATGGTGCGTTTCAGTCTGGCATGTTGGCGCGAACGGGGCACGCCTCCAGCCTGGTCAATCGAGCGGAAGCCCAAGCCATTCTTCGGTCCTTGCTTGAAGCGGCCTTGCATGCCGTGGATGGGCGTATCCTTGTCGCCCGTGCCTTGCATGCGCGGGCTGAGCCGTTCGCGGGGGTGATTGCCCTCGGCAAGGCCGCATCGAGCATGCTGGAGGGGGCGTTGCAGGCTCAGCCTGATGTTCCCGCCTTGCTCATCACTAAGGACGGCCATGTTTCGCCCAAGCTGAGGAGTCATCCTGGCGTGGAGGTGAGGGAGGCCGGGCATCCCTTGCCCGATGCCCGCAGCTTGCAGGCCGGAAGGCGCTTGCTGGAGTTCATTGCAGCCTCCCCAAAGAACGTCCCCTTGCTGTTCCTGCTCTCCGGCGGGGCATCAAGCCTGGTCGAGGTGTTGCCAACAGGAGTCACGCTGGAGGACTGGATCCGGGTAAACGCTTGGCTGCTGACCAGCGGCTTGGACATCCATACCATGAACGCGGTGCGCAAACGCCTCTCCTGCATCAAGGGCGGGCGCTTGCTGGAGCATCTGGCCGACCGGCCGGTCGTGGTGCTGATGATCTCGGATGTGCCGGGAGACGATCCTGCCAGTATCGGCTCGGGGCTCTTGGTGCCGAGCCCTGAGGCGCCGCTGCCGGAGGGCTTACCGAACTGGATCGAACGGCTGCTTGTAACCGAACCACCGAGCCCTGCGCCGGAGGATGGCCGGTGGAGGCAGGTCGAGTCGCGCATCATAGCCACCAACGCCATGGCCTTGGATGGCGCCGTGCAGGCGGCGACTTGTCTTGGCGTACCTGTCCATCGCCATCCGGAGTTCCTGCAGGGCGATGCGGCCGAGGTGGGCGAGCGGCTGGCGCGCTGGCTCAGGAGCGCGGCTCCTTTAGGTTTGCACCTCTGGGGTGGGGAAACCACGGTGCGCCTGCCGCCTGAGCCCGGCCGGGGCGGGCGCAACCAGCATCTTGCCCTGAGCGCGGCGCTCGTCCTTGAGGGAACCACGGGCATCACTATGCTTGCGGCGGGCAGCGACGGCACGGATGGCCCGACAGCGGATGCAGGGGGCTGTGTGGATGGGACCACGGCAGCACTCATCCGTGCGGCGGGCTTTGACCCCGTGCGGGCGCTCGCTGCCGCGGACAGCGGCACGGTCTTGGCGGCTGCCCAAGCCCTGGTTCGCTTAGGGCCGACCGGGACCAATGTCATGGATTTTGTACTGGCCCTCAAAGAGACATCCGCACCGGCGTCGAAGGTCTTGGATTGACCCATGCAACGTCTGACCCTCGAACGCTATCAGGTCTGGATTTACCTCGCTGCCATCGTACTCGGCTTGCTCATCGGCAGTGGTTTCCAGGCGGCGGGGCCGGTGTTCGAGGCCCTGCTTTGGCCGGCCCTCACCCTGCTGCTGTTCGTGACCTTCGTGCAGGTGCCATGGCTGCACCTGCGCGAGGCGTTCCTCGACTACCGTTTCGCCGTTGCAGTATGGATCGGCAATTTTATCGTCGTGCCGCTGCTGGCATGGGCACTCGTGCAGTTCGTCCCGGATGATCCGGTGTTGCGGCTGGGGGTGCTCATCGTCCTACTCGTTCCCTGCACCGATTGGTTCATTACCTTTACTGCGCTAGGTGGGGGATGCGTCAGTCGGGCGATCGCCGTGACCCCCATCAACCTCGCGTTGCAGTTGCTGCTGTTGCCGGTCTATCTTTGGCTAATACTGGGAGAGGGCCTGGTGGCGTCGCTGAGCCTGACCGAAGTCTGGCCGGCCCTTTCGATCGTGCTGTTGCCGCTGCTGGCGGCTGCGCTGCTGGAGCGCTGGATCGAAGCCCGGCCGGGGCGGGCGGCGATTCGTGAGCGCCTGGCGTGGTGGCCGGTGCCGATCCTGGCCGTGGTCGTGTTTCTCATCGCCGCCGCACAGGTCGATGCCGTGTGCGATGCGCTGGGCCTTCTGCTGGAGGTTATGACCCTGTTCGCCGCGTTCCTCGTGCTTGCGGCACTCATCGCCAAGGGGCTGGCGAGCCTGCTGAGGTTACCCGCCGACCAAGGACGCACGCTCGCCTTCAGCCTGGGCACGCGCAACTCCTTTGTCGTGCTGCCACTCGTTCTTGGCCTGCCCGCCGGCTGGGAGGTCGCCGCCGTGGTGATTGTGGCACAGTCCCTGGTCGAGTTGTTCGGCATGCTGTTCTATCTTTGGTGGATACCACGGTGGCTGTTCCGTTCGAGCGAGGGGGGTGGTGGGGGGAAGACGCCCTGACCCCCTTCCGGCTTTGCTAAACTGCGTATCCTCGTCTCGTTGCTCGCGCTACGAGCCTGGCATCCCTATCCTTCGAGCCTGTCATGAAGAAAATTCGCACCCGCTTCGCCCCCAGTCCCACCGGTTACCTGCACATCGGCGGTGCACGCACCGCGCTGTTCTCTTACCTGTATGCACGGCGTCACGGTGGCGATTTCATTCTGCGCATCGAGGATACCGATCTTGAACGTTCGACGCCCGAGTCGGTCAATGCCATCCTCGAGGGCATGGCATGGCTTGGC